>SOIY01000054.1 GCA_004376785.1 Candidatus Stahliibacteriota bacterium
AAAAGAGCCATTAAGGGCTGCGAGGGGCGTGGGTAAATTGGGCAACTACACTCTTTTAATTTTTTTGTATTTCTAAAATACTTTGTAACCACACAATTTCGACGTTAGTAAATACTTTTCCCGCTTGTGCAAAAATTCGATTTTTGGGCTGGCTGTGTTTAATGTATAGAGCTCTTTTCTGCTCATTATAGGTAGAATTACCTATTTACAAATATATAATGTTGTATAAAATTGGTTTAAGAAAAAAGGAGGAAAATGAAGAACAAATCATTTCTAAAATCAGGAACTATTTTCTTTCTGATACAGTTGCCTTTTATTGTTATTCTCATTGTATGTGTTTTACTATGGCGATACGAATCGGATAAACACCAGAAAAACTTAAATACAATGCTTGATAAGATTGTGAGTATTGAAACTGATAAAACGTTATTTATCCAAAAATATCGTGATATAGTGATGGAAATCAATTCAAGCATTAATACAATTGATTGTATCTTGATGTTGACTTCTGTGTATGACAACTGTAAAAGGTTTGATCTCAATCCAGAGTTAGTGTTGTCGATTATTGAAAATGAATCACTTTTTGAAAAAAACGCAAAGAGTTCTGCAGGAGCATTGGGATTAATGCAAGTTATGCCTGCAACAGCGAAACTTGTAGCTCATTACATTGGCATGATAGATTATGATTTGACCAATATTTCAGATAATATAACTCTTGGCTGTTGCTATCTCATAATTTTACTCCACTATCACAGCGAAACAATTGCGCTGGCAGTCTATAATGCAGGAGGAAATTATGAGATTGGATTGGATTATGCTAATGATGTTCTTCAGGATAAAGGTAAGTGGTTATGAATAACATTGAGCAGAGTTTGATAGTTATGGGATAGCAGATAACGGATAACTATATCGCTCTTATAATTGATTAGGGATTCGCCTGTCTTACTGAGTTCCTGTAGACAGGCGGATTCTTTTTATTATACTTCTTGACTGATGTTCCTAAAATGGTTATGATATAATATATGGCAAATAAAATTTTTGTCGGTGTTGATATAGGCGGTACAAATATAAAATCTGCCCTGGTTGAAAATGGTAAAATAAAAAAGAAAAAAAATTTACCAACAGAAGCAAACCTGGGACCCGATAGAGTCATAGCCCAGATAAAATCTGCAATCAGACCTTTTGTCACACAAGCCAGAGGCATTGGCATTGGTATTGCAGGTATTATCGATTCAAAAAAAGGCATTGTTAAATTCTCTCCTAATCTTTCTGAATGGCACAACATAAGATTGGTTAAAGCTTTGAAAAAAGAATTTAATAAACCGGTCAGTATCATTAATGATGTTAATGCTATATGCCTTGGTGAATGGCAATACGGTGCGGCAAAAGGATATAAGAATGTTTTTCTGCTTACCCTGGGTACAGGTGTAGGCGGTGCTGCAATATGTGAGGGTCAACCTTTGTTTGGTGCTAATGGTTTTTCTGGCGAACTCGGCCACTCAGTGATTAAATTTAATGGCCCAAGATGTGTTTGTGGAAATTATGGTTGTCTTGAAAGATATGTTGGAGCCAAGTATATTGTTGCTAATGCAAAAAGAAAAATGAGGAAAAAGATTACTTCCCTGAAAAATTATAAGAGACTTACTCCGTATATTATTGCGCAGGAAGCAAAAAAGGGTGATAAGGTTTCAAAAGAGGTTTTTACTGAGATCGGTTTTTATATAGGTATTGGTGTCTCGAATATAATTGCCTTATTTGATTCGGATGTAGTGATTATCTCTGGTGGGGTCTCAAGAGCAGGTAGAATATTGTTTGAACCGATTAGAAAGACCGTAAGAAAAAGGGTATTGGGAGCAAAATACCGTAATTATAAAATTATTCCTGGTAAATTGGGCGATGATGCCGGCATACTCGGCGCAGTGT
>SOIY01000115.1 GCA_004376785.1 Candidatus Stahliibacteriota bacterium
TTTGTCATTAGTTAATCCTTCTATTTTCTTTTCATACGGTGGTCTGATAATTTCTTTTTCCGTAACAATACCGGTGATTAGGTCTGCAGGGGTGACGTCAAATGCTGGATTACATACCTTTGCCCTTTCTGCTACAATGTTCTTTGTATTAAATTTTCTTATTTCATCTTCACAGCGTATCTCGATCGGTATATCTTTACCAGATTTTATATTAAAATCAAAAGTGGAAATTGGTGCAGCTACATAAAAATCTACTTTGTAGTATTGAGCGATGATTGCCAGACCACGTGTCCCAATTTTATTTGCAGTATCACCATTAGAGGCGATGCGGTCGGCGCCGACCAGGACAATGTTCATATCTGGCATATAGGTTGCTGCCATATTATCACAAATGGTATATGTTTCAATACCATTTTTAGTTAACTCCCACGATGTGAGCCTTGCACCCTGTAAGCGGGGTCTTGTTTCGCAGGAATACACCTTAAAATTTTTATTTCTATTTTTTGCTGTATACAATATACCGAGTGCTGTTCCAATACCACTCGTTGCAAGTGCGCCGGCATTACAATGCACCATGATTTTTGCATTATTATTAATTAGTTCAGCGCCAAATTTACCAATCCTTTGACATGCATCTTTATCTTCTTGTTCAATATTGTGTGCTTCATTTAAAAGTTCTGTGTACGGATTTTTTATATCGCTGATCTTTTTCTTCATCCGTTCAATTGCCCAGATAAGATTAACCGCAGTTGGTCTTGCAGATTTTATATAGTCAGCGGCTTTAATAATTTCCCCAGGAATGGCTTTGAATGCAGCTAGAACCACACCATAAGCTGCTGCTACACCAATTAATGGTGCACCGCGTAAATTCATATTTTTTATTGCCTGGTATACATCTTCAACTGTTTTTAATTTTAAATAGATTTCCTCTTCAGGTAATTTTGTCTGGTCAAGGACTACTACTTCATTCTTTTTTTCATTATACTCTATTGTTTTAAATGGTATCATACTATTTAATGCCGGCATGGTTCTTTGCTGACTGAATTGTATTATGTAAAAGCATTGTTATAGTCATTGGTCCAACACCACCAGGCACTGGTGATATGGCACTTGCTTTTTCACTCACCTCGTCAAATTCAACATCGCCAATTAATCGGTATCCTCTCTTTTTTGTTTTATCCTCGACCCGGTTAACACCAACATCGATTACTACTGCACCTTGCTTGACCATATCTGCATTGACCGTATGCGGTCTTCCAGCCGCGACAACAAGAATATCGGCAAGTTTCGTAAGCTCAGCCATATTTTTTGTACGTGTGTGGCACATTGTTACTGTAGCGTTTGCCCCGGGATTTTTCTGAACCAGTATCATTGCAAGTGGTTTACCAACAATATTACTTCTACCTACAATGACCACATGTTTGCCTGAGATTTCAATATTATTGCGCAATAATAACTGCTGGATACCATGAGGTGTACAGGGTAAGAAACTGGGGGCACCGATCATCATTTTTCCTATATTTACTGGATGAAAACCGTCAACATCTTTTGTCGGATCAATAGCATATAAGATTTTTTCTTCATTGATGTGGTCGGGCAAAGGTAATTGTACTAAAATACCGTGGATTGATGGATCGTTATTCAATTCTCGGATCAGTTTTAATAGTTGTTCTTCTTTATAATCAGCATCAAACTTGTACTCACGGGATAATATTCCTACCTGGGCACATGCCTTTTCCTTACCTTTTACATAGGATAAAGATGCTGGATTATCACCGATGAGAACTACTGCAAGTCCAGGAACCAGGTTATGATGCGTTTTGAGCTCATCTATTTCTGATTTCATCTCTTGTCTCATTTTTTCAGCAAGTTCTTTACCGCTTAAAATTTTTACCATTTAACCTCCTTG
>SOIY01000150.1 GCA_004376785.1 Candidatus Stahliibacteriota bacterium
AAATATTTTCTTCTAAATTGCATACAGCCTGAGCAAAGATAAACAGTAATAACATTGCACATTATATTCTGAATAAAAATGATGTCAATGGCATATTGGTTATTGGGTTCGGGGTTAAGATGCTGCAAATAGCGCTTGACTTCTGCATAATTTTTTGTATAATCTAATAATAAAAAAAATTGAATATTTGCTTCAATATTCTGACTCTTTAGGCATTTAGGTATCTACTATTTTTAAGGAGGTTTATTATATGCCCTGTGGAAGAAAGAGAAAATTAAAAAAGATTAAAAAACATAAATTGAAGAAAAGACGTAAAAGAGACCGTCATAAGAAGAAATTAAGATAGGCCACGCTACTGCTCGGCTAAATCCCGCTCCTTTCAAAAAGGACGGAATAAATCTTAATTTCGAAATTATAAATATTTTCAAAATCATAATAATTAAATTCACCCACGCCCCTCGAAGAGGAGCGGGGTTCATCCTCACCCGTCACAGACGAGCGGGATTCAAAACTTGTTGTTTAGAACATTTGAATTTTATTTATTTGAATTTATTTGGGATTTGGGATTTGGAGCTTAAAAACGTTATTTATAACGTTTTTAAAAGTATCCCTCGTTTTGACAATTCAATAAATTTTAATATTTCTCCAACATATTTATTCATAGCCTTTTTTTTCTTCAAGATTTTAATACATTCAGTTAAATTATAAGATGAATTATAAATAATTCTATATAAATCTTTAATATCCTCAATCTCCTCATGGGAAAATGAATTACGCTGTAAGCCCTTAATATTCACGCCATAGACTTTTGCTCGATTTCCCCTTGCTAATAAATAAGGTGGTAAATCCTTATTAAGATAGGATTTTGCACCGAGCATTGCATATTTACCGATTCGACAAAATTGATGAACACCAACAAGACCGCCGATGTTAACAAAATTATCGATCTCAACATAGCCACCAAGTTGGGCGCTGCTTGATATAATTGTATTATTCCCGATTTTAGTATTATGGGCGATATGCACATAGGTCATAATGAAATTACTATTGCCTATAACCGTTTTCTTGTTTTTACCTGTAGCTCTTGAGATCGTTGTATATTCCCTTATTACATTGTTGTCACCGATAATACATTTTGAGGGTTCACCCTCAAAATGGTAATCCTGTGGGTCTATGCCAATTTGTACTCCTGCATGGATATTGTTGTTGTTCCCAATAATTGTTCCCTTTTTTATAATAACATAACTGCCAATTTTATTATTAGCGCCGATTTCTGCATCTTCTTCGATAATGGAGTAAGGACCAATAATTACCGATTTATCAATTCTTGCTTTTTTGCTAATAGTATATTCTTTCATTGATTAGTTAATTCACTGATTAACCAATTCGCTAATTCACCTATCTTTTTATGCCTGCCATGATAGTTGCTTCACAGACAATTTTATCGTTTACTTTTGCTACACCAGAGATCTTCGCAATACCTCCTCGTTCCTGTAATAATTTCACTTCCATTATAAGCGTATCACCGGGTCGAATAATTTTCCTAAATCTTGCTCTATCAATCCCCATAAAAAGTGGAATTGCTCCTTTGTATTTACGCAATAGCATCACCCCACCTGTCTGTGCAAGTGCCTCAACTACCAAAACACCAGGCATTATCGGCTCTTCTGGAAAATGTCCAGCAAAAAAATACTCATCAGCCCGAATATTCCTTTTTGCTACAATCCTTTTATCATCAATCTCTAAAACCTCATCCACAAATAAAAATGGCGGACGATGTGGTAGTATACCCTTTATTTCATCTGTGTTCATAAAATCTCCTCTGCGTTCAATTGCCTTGTCCTTTGCCTTTGATCATCTTATCCCTGCACTTCTTGAGCATCTCCACTTCTTTCTG
>SOIY01000088.1 GCA_004376785.1 Candidatus Stahliibacteriota bacterium
TTTAACTTTTAACTTGATACTTGACTTACCCTGTTTCCCGAATAGACTATTACCAAATTATGAAGATCGACATTGGAATATACTATGGTCCTATTGATTTGCTTGTCTATCTTGTGCGGAAAAAAGAGGTAGATATATTTGATATTCCTATTGCCCAGATTACCGAAGAATATCTTGATTACATTAGAAAGATTGAAAGAGAAGACCTTGAGGATGCTGCTGATTTTCTTCTAATGGCGGCAATATTAATAAGATTAAAGGTGCGTTCACTACTGCCTCGTACACCAGTAGACGAAGAAGAGGTAAAGCCCATTACCTTGATGCAGATTGTCGGAGAGTATAAAAAATACACGGAGATTGCAAAGGCATTTAGTATAATGGAGGCAGAGAGCAGTAAACAATTTCCGAGAATCAGCAAGGAAGAACCACCACTTGAACAAGGTGATGTAGCAAGTTTAATTCTTGCTTTTCGTAAATTGAAACCCCAGGAAGAGGAAAAACTTATTGTCAAACGGCAGGAGATTCCGATCGAAATTATTATTGAGGAAATAAAGATGTTATTAAATGAAAAAAAGAAGATAAATTTTTTGCATTTTTTGCGAGAAAAAAACAATGTAGCAATTGCTGTAGCATATTTCTTTGGCATACTTGAAATTGTTAAAATCGGATATGCAAGAGTTGAGCAAAAACAATCCTTTGGCGATATTTATATATACGCCCCTACTTCACGTCACCCACCATCTCCTTTCCCACAACTGGAGGAGGATAAAGAAGGCGTGGATAAAAAAATATAATGGAATTACTAAGGTCGTCTTTCTCTATTGGTCATTTTTGGTATTTGAAATTTGTCATTTGTTTGGAATTTGGATTTTGTAATTTGGTATTTAAAAGGGAGATGATTCTATGTTTTTGATTATGAGCATCTCCCTTTTTTTCTTTGTTCCTGAGGATTCTAATTCCCAGTATTTATTAGATAGGCAAATAGCACATTATTTCCCATCCTGGGAGATTCATTTCGATTCCATGTCTGGCGGTATTCGTACTTCACAGGGTTGCCTTGATTTGTTAAATTGGTATATTGACCTTGATACAAAGTTCGAAGTTAATTTCTCGAGAATATTAGGTCTTCGATATCGAAATAAATACTTGGGTGATTATAATAACCATATTTGTGATCATAGATTTGAACCATTCTTTCAATTAAAAAAGAATCTGAGATTACTATTTACAATAACAACACACTATTACAAAGGTGAAGATGAACTTGGCTTCGGATTTTTCTTAGGTAAGGATTATCTGAATTTTCTTGAGATGTTTATTATCGCTGAGGACTTTGATCGAAATTTTTCTTTGACGAATAAGTATCCTGGTGAAGATAAAATAATATATAAGCAGCATCCAATTAAATTACAAACACATTTTAATAAATACTGGGATACAGGGCACTTATCTTTAAAATTTGATGTATCAAATCGCTATTGTCTTCAATCGACTGAACCTTGGGATGTATATCCACGTGCGTATACAGAAGAAGGACTGCACCGGTATTTCTATACGCGATTCTGGCAGGATGTTAATAAGTTACGTCTCGGGACTATTGTTGATTTAAAACAATCAGAGCTCTATCAAGTGGATACTACAAGAATTTATAATGAGAATATTTTTGAAATAATTGTTGAACCAATGATTTCTTATAAACTTACTGAAAAATGGATACCTAATTTATATTTAACTTATAACTATAAAACCGATGATGATTCTATACATATTTTCAGCTCTCTTGAGGACAGCTTATTTCATTATAAAAGAGATGTCTATGCATATCTGATCGATGTTGAGTTTCACCCTGGTGGTAATTTCATATGGCATTTTGGTATGCAGCGTCAGTT
>SOIY01000093.1 GCA_004376785.1 Candidatus Stahliibacteriota bacterium
AGGCGTTACTTAACAACAAAGCTAAAATACCAGCCAGTATCATCAAGCCGACAGTGGATAGGCGCCCAACGAGAACCTGCCTTTTTTCGCTCGCTTCCGGATTGATGATATGAATCACACGATTTCCGATGTTCAGAAATATTCCCCCCTTTCCTCGGCTGCCATCAGGAGTTCCTGGTGGACAATATGAGGCGGAGGCGGCCGTTCAGCTTCAAAGGTCAGTTTGAGGTGGGCGATGATCCTGTCGATGATCTTCGGCTCTTCGATAAAAGAGATGATTCTCATCTGGCCACCACATGAAGGACAACAAAGCGGATTCACTTCGTAGGCCCTGCGGATCATCTCTGCCCAGCCTTTGTAAGGCACATAGTCTGGCTCTTCTTCAATGATAGGGGGATGGGAGAGCGCAGAGCCGGCCTTGCGTATCTTACCCCGATGAGCATTGGAATAAAGTCCATAGTAACGAACCATTACCTGATCCTTATCGGGAATATGGGAGGTCACTCGGGCGATGAACTCCAGGTAATCCATCGACTCCTCCTGTGAGTCTTGCCTCGAATGCTGATAGCAAACCTCCCCTCTATCTCTTCAAAGAAGAGCCGCTTCAAAGACAGCAGGGGGCGGATCGTGTATTTGCCGACTCGACCTACCTCTTTCTTGGTTTGAGCCCTGACCTGGCTGTGGACGTTGAAACCTATATGATGCCAGCTAAGGATCTTCTACACAAGAGCAAGCCCGATGAGTTTTTTGGCCTAGTTTGGTTTGGTTACGGTAACTAAGTCATTCCATGAAATTTAGGTACAAAAAGAGTACCGGGGGCTGGACCCGCCTAAAAAGAATGAAGTGTCCATTCCCCGAACGGCCCAAAACAGAATCACGGAGTTACAGAATCATGGTTTTTGAGTAAATTCTCTAGCTCTTTGGCCTTCTCTTTGTCTCCCCCTAAATAGAGATATTTTTCCAGAGTGGAATTAACTTTTTCTGGTTCATTAATTTCAAAGTAAGCTTTGGCAAGTGCCAGATAGGTTTCCGCTTCGTTTGGATACAATCCTATGGCATTTTCAAATTGAGTAATGGCTTTCTCCACTTGATTCCTTTCTAAATACAAATCGCCGAGGGATTTCTGTGCTAAAAAAGATATGGGTTTCTTTCGGACAGTCACAGAATATATCAATCCATCTTCCGTGGATTCCTCAGGTTTCATCTTTTTTGCCGCTTTTTTCTCTAAATTTATGGCCGTTTTCCATTCAAGTTCTGCATTATTGGGATATTTCATTTTGTAATAGACGCACCCGAGATTATAATGGGCTCCTGGATTCCTCGTATCCAGTTTAATAATTTTCATGAATTCCTTTTGTGCTTGTTCATATCTTTTTTGATGGAAGTAAATGTTTCCCATCAGGTCGTAACATCCTGGAAGATACCTTTTATCGGTCTTGTGTAATTCTTTGAACCACAGGGCTCTTGAGCAATATATTTCAGCTTTTTCCAATTTTTGAGTTTCGAATTCTTGGAACTTCGCCATATCGAAATGCAGAAGTGCAAGATTATGATTAATGAAAAAAGAGCTTTCATTCACAACCAATGCGTCTTCTAGGATTTCGATGGACTTATCCAGCATTCCTCTCTCCAATTCCTTTAGAGACTCTTCATGCAAGGTCCAGGCCAAGAAGATGTTATGGTCTTTCAGCTTGTGGTGAATTTTTGAGGGCATTAATTCCCTATCGCGATAACCTTTCTTTTTTGCCTTGGCAAATTTCTGCTCCACCAGCTTGGGTGGCCCTAGCTTATTGTTGACAACTCCTTGTGCAAAATAGAAGATTCCTTCGTTCCTTTCATCAAAGGCATCTATGTAAAGAATGAGTCGTGAAGCGCCTCTTTTCCCGTGATTTTTCTTGTGAAGCAGAACCCCTTTTTCCTTCCTTAATCTATTCCACTGTCCTTCTAGGACTCTGTCGCCGTATTTGTTATAGAGTTGGGACTTGCGAGCGATTTCAGTCCAACTATCATCAAAATAAATATTGTCTTCGATATCTTTCAGTTCTGACATGGCTGATTCCATTTCTTCTTTCATGATATAGGAGACCGCGAGATAGAATTTGATGTTGTAATTATCAGGATAAGACGCCAAAGCTCTTTTGAGATAACCTTGGGCCTTGTCAATTTTCCCCCTTTGTAAGAAAGCGTATCCTAAGTCATCACAAATTAAAGAAACCTCTCTGAATTCTGAGTAATTAATACCCTTCAAATAATTTGCTATTGCTTTGTCGTAATTGCGGGAAAGAAGAGCCACATCTGCCTTATAGAAATACGGGCTTTCAGTGAATCCCAAAGACTGAATCAGTGTTATAAGAAGCAAGAGATGGATTGGTTTGAGATATATGCTATGCATCTTAATTTTTCCCCCATATGATAATCTAATACAGTACAATTTCCTTGTCAATATTCCTGATAATTTTTGGGCAACAGGAAAAAGTGAGGAGTAGAATTAAAATAAGAGTAACTATTTTTCTCATATACTTCCCATACTCCAGCTAAAATTGATTTCTGGAAACATCAAACTAGTAGTATCTATTTCTTAATAAAACTCATTTATATAGGAAGATTCAGTTTCATATGATTTTCCAAGTGCATCTAAAGCAATTAATAAAAAGACAGGAAGTAATACTAAAACGAAAAATATGTTGGAATTGCAATACTTTCTTTAATCGTATGCCCTACAAAATAATCTAAAGGTTTTAAAGGACGAGAGAGGACATGTAATTATATAACTTTGAGGCAAGGCTAATTATCCTATTTATGTTCTATATAATAATATTCCTTTAGAAATTGCCTTGCTCCATTATGTCCACTATCCACTGCTTTCTTTAGATCCAGGATAGCTTTTTCATGTGAACCTATATGAGAGTAACTAATTCCTCGTCTATAAAGCGATTCAGCATCCAAAGGTTTTAATTTTAATGCTTCGCTAAAATCATCTATCGCTTTTTGAGATTCTTCATTCTTCTGATAACAATTACCTCTATTGAAATAACCTTCTTTAAAAAAGGGATTTATCCTCAGAGCCTGGCTAAAATCCAAAATAGCCTCTTCGTATTCTCCTTTTTCTAAATAGGCCATTCCACGATTATTCCAAGCCTCTACATATGATGGATTCAGTTCTATTGTCCGATTAAAATCCTCAATCGCTTTTTCGTATTCTCCGTTATCAAAATATATGATCCCTCTATTAAAATAAGTATCCGAACTTTTGGGATTCAAATCCAGCGCTTTCTTAAAGTCCTCAGCTGCCTTTTCATTCATCCCAATTCTAGAATAAGCTAGCCCGCGAATACTATAAGCCTTTGTATACTCGGGTTTTAGTCTAATAATTTCATTAAAATCTTCTACAGCGTTCTTATATTCACTTTTCGCTAAAAAAACCAACCCTCTATTGTATAAGGCATCAATGTATTTCTTATCTAGGCGGATTGCCTCCGTATAATATTCAATTGCTTTCTCATACTCACGTAAATCGTAATAGACCATTCCGCAGTTATTAAATATTTCTGCAAATTTCGGATTTAATTCTTTCGCTCTTGCAAAATCTACTAAAGCCTTATCATATTCTCTGAGTTCATAGAAAGCTTTACCTCTAAAATTAAAAGCAATTGTAAGAACTTTTTTATCTGATGACCTTGTTGGTGATTCTAGTGCTCTGGAAAAATAATCTATTGCTGTACTGTAGTCTTTCTGATTAAAAGCGAGCACCCCTCTCCTGAATAAACTAAGAAAATCTCCAGGAAAGGTAAAACGCAATAAGCAAATAAAAAGTAATATTAAAAGAAGTCTTTTAGTTTTCTTCATATCTTTTTGATAGGAATAAGAAATTCCTTTTCGCGAGCAATGTCTGATTGTGCGTCTTTCTCTAGGTTTCTTATCCGATCATCGTAAGGAATTATAAGTCACGAAATATAAGAATTTGGTTTTTGGAGTCGCATCGAATCTCGTCCAATTTTCCATAATTTCCACCCACTGACATTCTCAAATGAGAGTATCACGCCCAAAACAACAAAGTCAACGGCTAGAAAAGAGCAACAAACAACCAAAAGCTCCAAACCATCAAGTTTAAGATAGACTCGCCCCGCGAATCATCAAAAAGCAGCCACAGAGCCTCTCAGAAATATTCCACCCTCTCCTCGGCTGCCATCAGGAGTTCCTGGTGGGCAATATGAGGCCGAGATCGACCGCACTGCCAACGTCTTGCGGAGGGTGCTGGCGGAAACCTGACCTCTGGCTCAGGCTTTTTCAGCATTTCATATTTTATTTATCAGCAAAAACAAATCTAATCCCTCTTGTAAATGCATAGGGGAATAAAGACCTATGATTCTCACCTTCCACTATCGATGCTTTAATATGAAGATTAGGATAACCTCTTTCCTTCAATTTGTTTCCCAACATTTGAGTATTATCTTTCACCCGCAAACTTTTATCCTCACCCGCAGCAAGATAGATTGAGGCAGCAAAATCTTGATGCTTCACGGCAAATTTTTCCTCATATTCGAAAACAACCTTGTCAGAATACCATAATGAAGGACTTACTATTATGTAGCGATTAAACAGATTAGGATGCTGGAACAAAACATAGCTGCAATAAAGTCCGCCAAATGAATGCCCCACAATCGTTCTGTCTTCAGGAATAGTCCTGTAGTTTTTATCAATAAAAAGTATAAGCTCATTTTGAATGAATGATGTAAAGCTCTTTGCGCCTCCAGTTTTGTAGCCATGAATTTTGGAAAAAGGAGTCAAATCTCTGGATCTTTTATCGTAGAAGTCTTCATAGGTTGTATCGTAAGCAATTCCTACAAGGAGCACCTTGGGAATATCTTTATTTTTTATCAGCCTTCTGGCAATATAAGCCACACAGCCAAAATTGTATTCAGCATCCAGCACGTAAACCACTGGATACCGATCCGTCTCCTTTTTATAATCTTTTGGGAAAAAGATGTTGATCTTGTATTCCTGATCAACATATTTTGATTTTAGATTTCTTACTTCAGTATCCTTTATCTCTACTCTTGGGTAAACAGTTTCTTCTGCCGAGTTTTCCTTTAATGCCTCAGACATTACTACTGAGTAATTTCTTTCCAATGATGCATTAACTAAACCAGAACTTTTAACTGCCTTGACTTCATTGCTTTGGTTGATACTGTTGAATAGAAGCGTTGTAAATAACACAAGCAGAAATAAACACTTATTTCTATTCATATTACCAAGTCCTTTCTAATCTCTTGGATTTCTTTAATAATGATTGCTGCATTTATCCAATGGATTTCGTCTGTGATATTTTGAGGCAATTTTGTCAGGAAGCCAGCCTCAGTCTTTTCCATGCCTTTGTCAAAACGTAAGTTGAGACAACCGCTATTACAGTCAGAATATTTGCTAGGGTGTGTCTGCCATAAATCCAGTATCCTGTGGCGAAAAGCGCACTATACACGGCAAAGCATCCCAGAACCATACACAATATGCCGGTAGGAACATCCCAGCTCTGTTTAGCTGCTTCCAGGAATTCGCCATCCTGCCTGGCCTTATCGATTACTCTTTTCCAGCCGGGTCCGCCGGGCTGAACCAGACGGTAGAAAGAGCGTAGTGTCTTTGATTCCGTTGGTTTGGTCAGGAGGGTTACTGTAATCCAGCAAATTGTGGTGATGCCAACACCCACAGCCAATCGGACAGGAGTGGAAATTTCAGGTAAACCTGTTCTCGGGTGAATCAACTGTAAATAGACAGCTACGACAAACGAAACAACCATGGCGGTAATCTCGCTGTACGGATTGATCCGCCACCAGAACCAGCGCAGGATAAAAAGCAATCCTGTGCCAGCTCCAATCTGGAGCAAAATGTGAAAGGCCTGCAAGGCGTTACTTAACAACAAAGCTAAAATACCAGCCAGTATCATCAAGCCGACAGTGGATAAACGCCCAACGAGAACCTGCCTTTTTTCGCTCGCTTCCGGGTTGATAAAGCGTTTATAAAAATCGTTGACCACATAAGAAGAACCCCAGTTCAGATGCGTAGAGATTGTGGACATAAAAGCGGCGATCAACGAGGCGACAACGAGTCCCAGAAGACCGTGGGGGAGAAATGTCAGCATCGCAGGATAGGCAAGGTCATGCCTCAACACGCTTGGATCAACATGCGGAAATGCAG
>SOIY01000263.1 GCA_004376785.1 Candidatus Stahliibacteriota bacterium
CAGGGACATTTAAGATTATCATTCTGCGTTTCAGAAGATATGATAAACAAGGCATTTGATAGAATGGATGAATATTTCAAGTAGAGTTTGTCCATAGAAGGAGAAGAAATGGATGATACTATCAAAATCGGGATAATTATCTGCAATCGATATCACACGTGTGCCGGAGGCAAATGCCTAAGGTCATTATATAACAGAGAGGGTGCATTTAGCATATACAAAGATAAAGAAGTGCAACTGGTTGGATACACAACGTGTGATGGGTGTCCTGGCGGCAATATTGAATATGCTCCTGCAGAAATGAAGAAAAACAATGCCGGGGTGATTCATCTTGCAACAGGACTGATAGTGGGTTATCCACCATGCCCACGCATTACTCAATTTCGTGATTTTATCCAGGAGAAATATAATATGAAAGTTATTATCGGAACGCATCCAATTCCTCAAAAGTACTATATTACACATACTGCATTACATACATGGGAATCTCCAATATGGAAGGAATTAATTGAACCTACACTAACTGATGAGAAGACCCGCCTGGCATATGATTAATTAATTATTTTTGCGATATGTGATTTTTACTTTCGTATTTTCTGCGATTCGCCAATAGTGTGGTATAGTTTGTACAAGATTTTCAAAGGAAATAATATCCCCTTTTGAAATTCTGTCAAATTCACGGTTTGCTTGAGTTTTTAATTTATTGAGTCGCACTAACTCAATTCTCCCTGCTGGCGTACACAGAAAGCATCTTTTTCTGCCTTTTTCCCTGAATAGTGGGCTGATTACGGAATAACAACCATCGTACCTTTTTCTATGATCTTTTTTCGAAATCACAAGATACGAAAATTTCAAATAATCAATCTCCCTGTTTAATCCTTGATTAATGATTTTCATATATACTGGTGAGTGCCATGAGATTGACTGGTGACACCACTCTTTTTGTTTTCTGATTTCATAAAGAGGACATTCATTTTTATGGAGACAGGGGAGGAGTATATAGCCCTTATGCTTTTGTATTATTTCGTTTCGTAAATCCATGAGCCTTCGGGATAAATTCTTTGCAGCAGGTTCTATTATGATAATTACTCCGTCGTCATCAGTACTCTTTAAAATCCGCTCAATGAATTTCACTGGAATATTATCCCCTGTAAATATTTCAGCAAGTACATTCGCAAAAATAACAATATTATATTTGTTTATTTTCTTTTTTAATAGGCCATGAGATACATCTTGTCTGCGTAATTTGACACGTATACAGGCATCTTTGTTTTTCAGCGAATGCGTCATATTTTTGCATTTCTTAAGCATTTGGGTAGAAGTATCAATACCAGTAAGCACAAACTTTTTTGAATTTTTTAAACCGTAATAAAGACCAAACATTCCCGCTCCTTCACCACAGCCAATGTCAAGAATACGAATTGTATCTTTATTATTGAAGAGTTGTGGGTACAGACAATTCACTTCTTTTGCAAGCACCATTGCTTTTACGAAGTTCATAGGAAAATTGTAGGCAAAGTATGCGTCAGAATATTTGTCAGCAGAAGGTATTGCTTGAGCAAAGTCATCAGTGAGTTTATACATCTGGTTTCTGATGCGGTTGAGTTTTTTGTTATGGACACGCGCAGATTTCCAGTTTAGATCAGGCATGCTGATCAATTCGAGAATTCTCTGTTCGATTTCTGCAGGTAATCTCATATTGTATTAAGTATAAACCATAAAAACTATTTTTCAAGATGTTAGCTCAACTCTGTCATTCCGGTAATTCTCGGAATGACAGAGTATGGATTTTTGTAGACTGAACTAGTTTTTGTATCTAATAGAGTAGTCTGGTATTCTGGTAATTACCAGAATAGGTGTGGTATGGCTTATTCACCAGG
>SOIY01000227.1 GCA_004376785.1 Candidatus Stahliibacteriota bacterium
GTGGCAATCTCAGAGTAACAGATCTGTAGAAAAACTGATTGCTCCTAATCTACTTTAATTACTTTCTTCCCTTGAAATTGATATAGTAATAGTTATAATTTATTATGGGGTTTGTATTCGCTCTGTTCCTTTTCACCTGGTTTGACTGGAAGACCCTCAAAACAGAAAATTTTACAGTAATTTATAATTCAGAATACTACTGGGAAGCAATTCAGACACTACAGAATCTTGAATATTACCGGCAAGAGATTGTTGACCTTACCGGAAACAACACCCGTAATATACCAGTGGTGATTGAAGATTTGGGTACGATGAGCAATGGATTTGCTGACCCCTTCTTGTATAACATTCATATCTTTACTTACCCACCTGGTTTTGGTTCTTCTTTAGAGGGAATTGAGAATTGGTATAGAACGGTTTCAGTCCACGAATATACGCATATTGCCCACCTTACAAAAACAAAAGGATTTTCAAAAACTCTGACAGGTCTATTCGGCGCACCATTTCAGTCTAATATGTATGCACCAGGCTGGATAATAGAAGGAATCACTGTATTCAGCGAATCCCAGATTTCTCAATATGAAGGCAGGTTAAATGATGGTTTTTTTGACAGCTATATCGGGACGCGGGTTCATGACAATAAATTTCCCTCAATTATTGAGGCTACAAACTCGCCCCTTGCATTTCCTTATGGAGGTATTTATCTGTACGGCGGTGAATTTTTTGACTTTTTGTCCAAACAGTATGGCACGGAAAGCTTCTCCAGATTTTTTGATGTCTACGGCTCATATTTTTGGTCACCATTATCAGTGATTTTTCCATGTACAGGGTTTGATATAGCAGGAAAAAAGGTTTATGGTAAATCTTTTTCAGGACTCTTTGCTGAATGGCAACAATTTGAAGAAAATCGCTTCGCACACTGGGAAATGGAAGGCAAAAGAATTACTGAAAAAGGGTGGTATATATCCTCACTAATCTCTGATGGCAATAAACTATATTTTGTAAGTTCCCAACCAGTAAAATTAGATGCATTTTACCATAAAAATATTATCCAGATTATTGAATTAGAACCATCATCAGAAAAGGAAAAAGCTATTGTTTCACTTAACAGTTCAGTTACCACACCATTGAGAATTTATAATAACAATCTTTTTTATACTACATTAGAATTAAAAAGGGGAATGGCAAATGTGTGGCTTAATGGCTTTGGCGCAACATCGATTTTACATAGAAGAAATCTTCTGACTAATGAGGACAAAATTCTATTTACCGATGATATTCGCGCCTTCTGTGTATTACCAGATAATAGTATTCTCTTTACTAAAGATCGCAATCATAGATTTGGTTCTGAGTTGTGGATATATGCAGGAGGCAAGCGTGAAAAAGTATGGGAAACTAATTACTTGATTCACGAACTTGAAGCAAATAAGGATTGGATTGTCGCTTTATCAAATAATGAGTTTGAGAATCCTGATCTTTATACCCTTGACCTTGAGGCTAAAGAGCTAACGCCTCTTTTATTCACACCCTGGACAGAAGGTAAGCTATGTTTAACAGATGACAATATCTTACTATTTACTGCCAACTATGATGAGAAACATGCAATCTATTCAATACGTTTGATAGAAAAAAATATCTGTCGGCTCACTTCAAATGGTTTTGCAAATTCAGGTGCAGTAGTTGGCACTGACAAAGCCCTCTATTATATCGGACTGAACAGTGATGGTAATGATATATATAAAAAAGAATATTATCCTGAACATTATGAACTACCTGATTGGCAGCAAAGTATCAAACCCCGTTTCCATGAAAATGAAGTTGCGATAAAACATGGCGGATATTCTGATGTACTGAAAACATTATTGCCTGCTGTTCGTATCCCTTTCGTGTTTCCAAAAGACAAAACCCTGAAACAATGGTATGTTGGTGGAATAATACTTGGTGGCGATGCTACGAATGAAAATATCTATGCAGGATACTTTGCGTATGATCCGGTTGAAGAAAATCCTGTTCTAAATCTGTTCTGGCAATCAATGTTCCTGGTGCCGTTAAATTTTAATCTATCTTATGAGTATAAAAATTCAGTCGATTATGGATTTTATTATCCAATTATTTCAAAATTGAACCCTGGATTGACGAATTTAATACTATTTATTAACGGAAGTTCGTTTGAGAACTTTAACAGAAAAGAAATTTCATCTGGTTTTAATCTTAAATTTTCTTACCCCCTTACTACATTTTTAGCCAACATCTCTTTTCCTTTTGAAAGACAGGCGTGGGGATCAGAGATAAACAGGAACGCTCAATTTTTTAATGTTGGTATTAAACAGCTTTTAATAGATGGTGATCTCAGTTTTTGGGCTGCAGGTTTTTCAGACCTACATAACCCGGACACTAACAGTATTCGAATCAGGGGTTATGAATCTATCACAACCCCAGAAGGATTAGTATTAAAAACCGAATATTCTCATGCTCTACTAAGATTTAGGAAAGGCTTATGGAATCCGAATATCTATTTTGAAGACATATTCGGCTCTATCTTTTTTGACTATGGAATCACATATAATGGCGAATCATATTACTCTGTTGGATGTGAGCTTAAACTCGAGGTAAAAATAGGATTTGGCTACTTACAATTTGTTCCCAAATTAGGTTTTGCCATTACAAAGGATAGACAAGCAAAGGTATTTTTTGAAATTTCACCTCTATTACAAAACCCTTATTTTTAGGTAATTATTCACCATTTTTCGGGCAAATCCGGTATTAATTTCCTCAAAAATTGCTTGACTCGATTGGAGAAATGGATATAATATAAAGAGGGAAAGAGGTTTAATGCCATTGAGAAAAATCAATTATCAAGGATTTCGTAACTTAGTCGACGCAGAATTAGAGTTTGACGATGATTTTAATTTTATTATTGGCAGAAATGGCGCTGGCAAGACAAATCTGCTCGAAGCTATATTTTATGTGGGTCTTGCATCATCGTTTAGGGTAAAAGAAGAAAAGAGTCTTATTCGTTCTGAAGACCAATTTTTAAGGGTAAATGCTGAGACAAATGGAAAGAAGGCAATTATATATCTGGACAACAACAACAAAAAACTTATGCTGCAGGGAAATGAAGTATATCGGTTGAATGATTTTATTGGCTGGTTAGGAATGACGATTTTGTCTATCGAAGATATCTGGATTATTCGTGGTTCACCAGCAAAAAGACGGACTTTTCTGAACTGGGTTATTGCAAAAAGTTCTCCTATTTATCTTGCCAATTTGATTGAATATAGAAAAATCTTAAGACAACGCAACAAGACGCTTCAATTAGCAAATGAAAATGGTGACATGAGTCTATTAGAAATATTTGATGAACAATTAATCAAAGTCGGTAATGAGATTTATAAGGAACGAGAGATTAATCTACCAGAACTCAAGAAAAATATTGCTGCAACAGGTGCTGATTTTGGGCTGCAAAAACTGAACTTTGATTACCAGTGCACATGCCCAAATATGAGACTTAATCATAATACGCTAAAAAAAGTGCGGCAGAGAGAAATGATTTTTGGTCACACTATTGTTGGACCCCATCGCGACGACTTGTTGTTTTCAATTAATGGATATCCTTTAAGACAATTTGCCTCTGAAGGCGAAGAACGTGCCGCAGCAATATCATTGAAATTGGCTGAGGCTGAAATGTTATATAATAAAACTGGGAAAAGACCAATCCTACTTCTTGACGAAGTAAGTGCCGAGCTTGATCAAACTAAAAAAGAAATTCTTTTGAGTTTGCTCAAAGGACAGGTTTTCTATGCCAGCATTCAGTTGCCTAAATTTGCACAAATGCAACAAAAAGGATATAATCTTTTTTCAATTGAGCGAGGTATTATTGAAGTTTCCAAAAAGAATTAACGATATATTACCAAGAGTTTTAAAGAGTATGAACATTGAAACGAGAATTAAGAATTGGCAAATCGTTGAGAACTGGACTGAGATAGTTGGAAAAAAAATAGCTCAACATGCAAAGGCAACTACCGTGGATACGCATAATCTGTTTGTTGAAGTGGATAATCCGGTTTGGCAAAGTCAGTTGTTTTTGATGAAAAAAACAATTATAAAAAAATTCAAAAAATATGGTGTGAATATTAAAGATATAAAATTTAGGATTGCTGACCATCAGGAGAATGAATGAAAAAGAAAAATAAAAAAAACAGAAAAAAAACAAAGGAAAATTTGAAGATTGTTAATCCATCAGAAAAATATGATGCTTCAAAAATTCAAATATTAAAAGGTCTTGAGGCTGTACGTAGAAGACCTGCTATGTATATTGGTGATGTTAGTTTAAGGGGTTTGCATCACCTGATCTTCGAAGTCGTGGACAATGGTATTGATGAAGCTTTAGCAGGTAACTGCGATCAAATAAAGATTACTCTGGATAATGATATAGTGTCAGTTGAAGACAATGGCAGCGGTATTCCAGTGGATATCCATCCCACCCAGAAGAAATCCGGGCTCGAAGTAATTATGACCATGCTCCATGCCGGCGCGAAATTCGACGATAAAATATACAGCATAAGTGGTGGGTTACATGGCGTAGGCGTATCAGTAGTCAATGCCCTGAGTGAACTCCTCAAAGCAGAAGTCTATCGGGATGGCAAAATCTGGTTTCAGAGCTACAAGCGCGGCAAGCCGGATGCTGATATCAAGGCAATCGGTAAAACAACGAAGACAGGCACGAAAATCACTTTTAAGCCGGATACAAAAGTTTTCAAAAAAATTGAATTTAATAAAGAAATCATCAGCAATCGTTTAAAAGAACTGTCTTTTTTAAACAAAGGTTTAAAGATTGATTTTGAAGATACGAAGACAAAAACCAAAGAACGGTATTTATCTCAGGGAGGCGTGGTTGATTTAGTTAAATATCTGGATTCGGGTAGAACAAGATTACATAAACCAATATACTTCAGCCAGACACAGAATGGAATTGAAATTGAGGTGGCATTAGAATATAACGATTCATATACAGTAAATATATTCACTTTTGCAAACACTATTAATACACATGAAGGAGGAACACACTTAATTGGGTTCAAATCAGCACTGACCAGAACATTGAATGATTATGCCAGGCGTCATAATCAGTTAAAAAATAACCTGAGTCTTTCAGGTGAAGATACTCGTGAGGGATTGACTGCGGTTGTTTCAATAAAAATAAAAAATCCACAATTTGAAGGACAGACTAAAACAAGACTTGGCAATCTCGAAGCAAAAGGAGCTGTTGAATCACTGGTAAATGAAAAATTATCAGCATTCTTAGAAGAAAATCCCCGTTATTCAAATATTATCATGAATAAAGTCTTGGTAGCTGCAAAATCCAGATTAGCCGCGAAAAAGGCGCGCGAATTAACACGAAGAAAATCATTGCTCGATAGCGAAACATTGCCTGGCAAGCTCGCAGATTGCTCCTCAACAAATCCGGATGAGTGTGAGGTATTTATTGTTGAGGGCGATTCAGCCGGTGGCAGCGCAAAACAGGGTAGGGACAGACGCTTCCAGGCAATACTACCATTACGCGGAAAAATTCTTAATGTTGAGAAGAGTGGATTGAATAAAATTCTAAGTAACACTGAAATCAGAACATTGATTTCAGCAATTGGTTGTGGGATTGGCGAGGATGACTTTAATGTATCAAAGATCCGTTACAAGAAGGTTGTAATTATGACTGATGCTGATGTTGATGGAGCACACATAAGGACCCTGTTATTAACATTCTTCTTCAGGTTTATGAAGGATTTAATCGATGCCGGAATCATATATATTGCTCAACCACCATTATACCGCGTAAAATACGATAAGAAAGAAACATATTTTTATTCAGATGAAGCCCTTCAGCAGTTTTTGAAAAGTAAAGCGGGTAAAAAGTATGATATTCAACGCTACAAAGGCCTTGGCGAAATGAATCCACAACAATTGTGGCAAACAACCATGGATCCGGAAGAACGTATGTTGAAGAAAGTAACAATGGAAGACGCTGTTGAGGCAGATAGGTTATTTTCAATTCTCATGGGTGGAGAGGTTGGACCGAGGAGAAAATTTATTGAAGAAAATGCACGATACGTGGTGAATTTGGATGTATAGTAGTCAAGTTAAAAGTTAAAATGA
>SOIY01000280.1 GCA_004376785.1 Candidatus Stahliibacteriota bacterium
TTCTAAGTCTTCAAAAGTTTTAAATTTTTTCATTTTATCTTTGTCCATTTAACCTTTTAACCATTTAACTATTTAACTATACATTTCGCTATTCGAATCGTTTCTTTTATAACCTCTTCAATCGGTGTATCATAAGCATAGATCTTTATGTCTTTAAACAATTCTGCGTGTTCTTTTTTCGCTTTCTCAAGGATTTTTCTTCCCGCTTCTTCCATATTCCCAACCATCCTCATTATCATAGGCTTTTTTGGTTTATTTTCAAGTATATACTGTACAACTGCCTTTGCCCAATCATCACACCTAGAAATACCGCCAAATCTGGCTCCAAATATCGCCTTGACTCTTGGATTATCAATGAGCAAACCGAGCATTGTCCTTAACTTTTCCTGAGTTGGCGCTCCACCAGAATCCATAAAGTTCGCAGGCTTTCCTCCATAATGCTGGATCAAATCAATTGCCGCAATACCAAAACCAGCACCGCCTGGGAAAACTCCAATATCGCCATCCAGGTCAACATATGGAATGCCTTTTTCCTTGGCAATCTTTTCCCTTTGAGTCAACTCACCTATCTCGTGCCTCGCAACAATACCCATCTCTTTTAACTCAGGATGACGGAACATAGCATCTTCATCAAGATCAAGCTTTGCATCAAGCGCAAGAATATCTCCATTTTTAGTTATAACAACAGGGTTTATTTCAACAAGTTTGCAATCTAAATTTATAAATAGATTATATAAACTCATGATTATATTTGCACCCAGACTCAATTGAGAATTAGTTAGCCCAAGATCATTTGCTATTTTTTGTGCTTGAAAAGCATGCAATCTATCACCTGGATTAAAGTAATGCTTTAATATTGATTCAGGGTCTTGCCTGGCAATCTCCTCGATTTCCACACCGCCTCTTTTACTTACAATAATAAGGGGCTTGTGTTCAAGCCGATCTATTGTGCTTGCCAGATAAAGTTCTTTTTCTATTTTAATTTTCTTTTCAATGAGGACTTTTTCAATTGTAAATGGTCCGTGTGTTTTTCCTAAAATACCTGTGATCTTCTGCTCTGCTTCTTTTCTATTACTGGCGAATTGAACAAAACCAGCCTTTCCCCTTGCCCCGAGGAAAACCTGTGCCTTAATAACAACCGGGTAGATAACATTATCCAATTCATTGAAATTCGTTTTATCCACCACAATGCCATCAAGCACAGGTATGTTATACCGTTTAAAAATTCTTTTTGCCTCGTATTCGTATAATCTCATATATAATAATTATATCAAATTCAGAATAAATTTCAATAGGGATTAAACACCAGAAATGGTGTAATCACATTTTTTTTGGGGATTTTTCTATATCAAAATCAATGAAATCACAATGATTAATTAATATCGCCTCATTAGAGCGTTCTACTTTTTCTCCCTCTATAGAATGTGCAGCGATAATGTGTGCTATTTCTACTGGCAACCCTGATTCGATTGCAAGTGCATAGCCAGAAACCGGGTGGCGGATGAGTTTACCATAACTGCTTTTGACATATTTCTTACCTTTTTTCTCATACTCTAACAATTTACCGACATCATGGACAAGACCACCTGCAATGACAAAATCCATGTTCATATCACTACGTTCTTTAGCAATTGCCATAGCCATACAGGTCACTGTACGGGTATGCTTAATCAATGTCTTTTTGGTTTTAATGAGTAATGTAAATGGTATATTATCGATTTTTTTCCATTTTCCTCTTTTCATTGCCAAAAGCCATGTATTAACCACAGCCTTACGTATAGATTTGCTTTTTATTTTTTTGACTTCAGGAAAAATCCTTTCAAAATATTCTTTATTCATATTACACCTTTAATTCCCCTTGTCCCCAG
>SOIY01000078.1 GCA_004376785.1 Candidatus Stahliibacteriota bacterium
GAGAAGAAAGAAGAGGAAGGAGAAAAGAAAGGAGAAGAAAAAGAAGAAGCGAAAGGTTCAAAAGAGAAAAAGTCTGAACAGCCGGCTAAAAAGGGTTAACCCCGCACTTTTTTTAACTCATTGTATATGCAGTGCGTATGCTTTCTGTGGAATCCATAAAAGGTCAAAAGAATTATCGGTATGCGTATGCCGAACAAAGTGCGAGGTAAATGATAATTTTCGGATTGGGCAATCCCGGGTTAAAGTATCGTTCAACAAGACACAATGTCGGTTATATATTTCTTGATAGATTAGCAAAACAGTATAAGAAAAGATTTTACACAAAACAGGGTTATAAAATAGCTAAAATAGGTGTTAGTAAAAATAAAATTTATCTTATCAAACCACAATGCTGGATGAATCAATCAGGGTTTGCAGTTTCAATGATTTTGCAAGAAAGACATGAGGATTTTGTGGTCGTTGTTGACGACGTAAATCTTCCCCTTGGTAAAATTAGACTTAAAAGCAGAGGAAGTGATGGTGGTCATCTTGGACTGCGTTCCATCATTGATTCACTAATAAGTTCGAATTTTCCCCGTTTACGAATTGGCATTGGACAACCAATTAATAATTTCCCAAATTATGTTCTCAGTTCTTTTAAACGGAGAGAAAAGAAAATTTTGACGGCGGTAATTGAGAAAGGGATTGAAGGAATTGAATTTCTCGTGAAAGATAATTTCACAAAAGCACAGAACTACATAAATGCGATTAATATCAATGATATTAATTAGATTCAAACAGATTAAAGCGGATTCAACAGATATAATTAGTCTGTTTGCATCGGCAATAATCCGTCTTCATCTAATATTTCCGAAGGAAATATGAAGGTCGGTATAATCGGTCTGCCCAATGTAGGAAAGTCGAGTTTGTTCAATCTTTTAACCAAGGCAAATGCCCACGTTGCGAAATTTCCATTTACTACCATCGATAGAAATCTAGGTTTTGTTTCAATTCCTGATAAGAGGTTGTCAAAGATTGTTGAAATCACAAAATCGTCAAAAGTGACGTTTGCAAGTATTGAGTTCGTTGATATTGCTGGTTTAATAAAAGGAGCTGCTCACGGTGATGGTCTGGGTAACAAATTCCTTTCTCATATCCGCGACGTTGATCTTATAATTCATCTATTACGTTGTTTTGCAGATCCAGATATTCCTCATACAGACAATGATGTTGTGCCTGAAAGAGATTATGATATCGTGCGCACAGAACTTTTTTTGGCAGATTTAGCAATTGTAGAGCGTAAAATCGAAAAGATAAAAAAGAAAGCAGAATGTAAAGAAGAAGTTATTAAATTAGAAAAAATACAGAATTGCTTAAGTCAGGCTAAAATCCCAGAAACCAGAGTGCCCGATCTACCCTTGCTTTCAACAAAAAAGGAGATTGTTGTTTTGAATATAGATGAGGATGGTAAATTTAAAAGTAGTGTTGAGGGTTACAGATTCTCTGTTAAATTGGAAGAGGACATTCTTGAATTTACGGCTGAGGAAAGAGAAGATTTAAGAAAGGATGCTGGTTTGGATACAAGAGGTTTGTCTGGTCTTATGGATCTCTGTATGACTGAACTTTCAATAATCCTTTTCTATACAATAAAGGGTGAAGAGACAAGGGCTTGGCCCATAAAGAAAGGCACAAAAATTTTGGATGCTGCTGGTATGATTCATTCGGATATGAAAAACGGCTTTATTAAAGCTGAAGTATTAAGTTGTGATGATTTTATAAATGCCCGAGGATTTACTCAAGCCCAACAATCAGGAAAAACAAAGATAGAGGGGAAGGATTGTATTGTCAAAGATGGTGATATCGTGCTGATAAAATTTAGAAGCTA
>SOIY01000110.1 GCA_004376785.1 Candidatus Stahliibacteriota bacterium
TGGATAAAACATCCATTGGCAAAAAGGGTGAAGCCTTAGCACGAAAATACTTGAAAAAGAAAGGTTATAATATTATTGATCATAATTTCCGCTGCAAATTAGGTGAAATTGATCTCATTTTAAGAAAAGATATGGCATTCAGGTTTGTTGAAGTAAAATTTAGAAGAACCTTAGACTATGGCTTACCCCAGGAATCTGTAGTAAAAAATAAACAAAGAAGGATACGCAATTCAGCCATTATATGGCTGCGGCGCCGATACCTTCCAATGGACAGTGAAATACATTTTGATGTCTTGGCTATCAGTGAAGAATTTGGTAAAATCAAATATAACTACATAGAAGATGCGTTTTGACAACCTATATACGTACTCGTAAATCGTACATCGTATTCGTATATTATATCATTCCTTGGATCACGATTTACGAATTACGAACACGAATACGAAAGTATTGACACCATATCATATCTCGTTACTGTATCGTTATGGTTGATCAGAAGAAAGCATATGCATACGCAATAATAGTAGTATTAATCTGGTCGACTGTGGCTTCGGCTTTTAAAATTTCATTAAGATATTTAAATTATCTTCAACTTCTATTCTACGCTTCTCTTATTTCGCTTCTCATACTCTTTATTATCCTAATATTCCAAAATAAACTGAGCCTGCTAAAAACATATTCTAAAAAAGACTATCTGCATTCTGCTATACTCGGTCTCCTGAATCCATTTCTTTATTATATCGTTTTATTCAAAGCATACTCATTACTCTCTGCCCAGCAAGCCGTATCATTGAACTATACCTGGGCAATACAGATAGTCCTATTGTCTGTCCCATTACTTAAGCAAAAAATAGGTTTCAAAAGTGTTCTTGCCATTATTATCAGCTATGTTGGTGTCTTGATCATCTCAACCCAGGGGGACATTTTAGCGCTCCGGGTTACTAACCTGTACGGCGTGTTATTGGCATTAGGCAGTGCAGTAATATGGGCTCTGTTTTGGATCTATAATATTAAAGACAAGCGTGATGAAGTTGTAAAATTATTCTTAAATTTTCTATTCGGTTTTATCTTTATATTAATTGCTATAGTATTTTCTAAAAGATTAATAATACCCAAAATTCCCGGGTTTACCAGTGCGGTCTACATTGGCTTATTTGAAATGGGTATTACTTTTGTACTATGGCTCAAGGCGTTAAAACTATCTAAAACAACTGCCCAGGTAAGCAATTTGATTTATCTTACTCCTTTTTTATCTTTACTCATAATCAACATTATGATTGGTGAAAAAATATTGATCTCTACAATAATTGGCTTAATCTTGATTGTAATGGGAATAATAATGCAACAATATAATACACGCCCATTTTATCAGAACAAAGTTGTTTGATGAATAACAGTCTGTCATTCCGGTAATTACCGGAATGACAGAGCGAAAGATTATTACTAAGTTAAATCCGATTACATCGTAACAATTTAATGATTCCCAAAGTAATTCAGGTCAATCAATGACAATTATCTTTTTATTGCAATAATACTCATCATTTTCAAAAATAATGAAATATATCCCTTTTCTCTTTAATGGTTTAAGTAGAGTAGTATTTTCTGTTATCTTATCGATTCTAACCTTTCTCCCCACTGCATCGATAATCTTAATTTCAACACTTCCTTTTATATTATTACATTTAACAAGAATCGGTTCACCTGCACGTATAATACTCAAAGGAACTTCAATTTCAGCACCGCGTAAACTTGTTATATCCTCATTAATCCCTGGCTCATAATCGTATCTGTAAAGACCACCTTGAGTTGCAGCAAATAGTCTCAATGTATCCTCTGGATGAAAAGAAAGTGAATTAATATA
>SOIY01000251.1 GCA_004376785.1 Candidatus Stahliibacteriota bacterium
TCTAGACCTACAAAAGATTTTCAGACTCTGTCTGCTTGTCCAAACCCGTTCAGGCATGCAGTTAGGATTGATTATGCCGTGCCACACGTACAGAACATACATCTTGCCATCTATGATGTTTGTGGCAAGAAGGTGCGGACCCTAATTAATGAAGTTCATAAGCCAGGTGATTTCTCAATCTTCTGGGATAGTAAAGATGATTCTGGGCAAAGTGTTTCTGCAGGTATTTACTTTAGTAGAATTAAAGCAGACAAGAGTGCACTGACGAATAAACTTATTCTTATCAAGTAAAATCAAAGGGGTCAAGTCCTTTATCTGGGAAAAGTGGACATCAATGAATAATCAAACGTAAAAAATATAATTTTGTTGAAAACTAATTTTATTAGCTACTTTTGTAGTTATAAAAACTTTTAACAAACACTTGCAAAATATATGCAAGTATGTTTCCAGAAAATATCAGCAAGTTGTGAACAATTACATTTTTTGATTGACATTGGATGTAATTTGTGTATGATTTATTAGGAGTCATTGAGTGGTTATAAAAGGAAAGAGCGGCAGTATAAATAAAATTTTAGCGCGCGCCAGTGAATTAGAAGCAAATGGTAAAATAAACAAGGCAATTGAAGAACTTCAGAAGGCAATTAAGGATAATGTAAAAGACGGGAATCTTTATAATAGACTTGGTGACCTTTACGTTAAAAGCAACAAAACAAAGGAATCGATCGATGCTTATAAAAAAAGCGTCGAGGCATTTAGGAATGATACTTTTTACAGAAATGCTCTTGCCCTTTGTAAGAAGATACTGAGATATGATCCAGACAATATAGAAACTTATTTAACTACTGCAGAACTGCTCGTTGATCTTGATGAAAAGAGCGATGCATTAATATATTTTTTTGAATACATTGAAAAACAACTTGCAGAAAACAATATAGAAGAAGTTTTAAAAACACTCAAATACGTTGAAAAACAAAACGGTCTTGATGGAAAGATGATTAAAAAAATAACCGAAACATATAAAACAATAGGCAAAGACGATTTGGTTAAGAAATTTGCCGCACAGATCACAAAAGATAGTGTGGTTCAAAAAGAAATGAAAGTTTCCAAAATAGCTTCATCAACTCAAAAATTAAAAAAAGAACCAGTAGTAGAAAAAGACATAGGATTCAAAAATGACACAATAAAGTTTGATAAAGAGGAAAAAAGACTGAAGGATAATATAGCGCATCTTGATGTTGCTGTAAATGATATTGAATCTGCAATATCGCAGTTGCGCAAGGCGATTCGACTTGATGAGGTAATTATCGCATTGGATAAATCTCTTACAACACTATCTAATGAACATAAAAAGGCAATCGCGCTATTGCAAAAATCATTAAGTCTTAATCTCGAGACGCTGCAAAAATCGATTAAGGAGTTAGATCAAGGATCAGAGAAGAACATTAAAAGTTTAGATACTCTACTCAATAATCTGAATAAGGCTCTGGAAATTTCAAGTAAAAATCAGGCTTCCTTTACCCGGAAAATTGATGATAATTTCAAAAATCTGAGCAACAATTTCAATTCCACTACTACAAATGCTTTAAAGGAAATCAAAAGCGCGTTGTCTGATCAACGCAAAGGAACTGATGACATATGCCGTAGACTCGAAGAAACTAAAGATTGCAATGTGTCGCTCTTGAAGGTCTCTGAAGAAACGAAAAGCACCTTACAAAAAATTAATAACTCAATATTTAAATTCATATTAGCAGAAGAGGGGAAGACGAAAAAACTAAAATATTATGCTATTATTATTATCAGCATTATCACCGCAATATGTGGTTTGTTTGTCTTTTCGATCCTGAAGTAAA
>SOIY01000278.1 GCA_004376785.1 Candidatus Stahliibacteriota bacterium
CATCTAATAATAGCGATTTTCTGAGTTGTGTCAATTCAAATGTTTATATCGTTTCACTAAAAGTCATTGAGTCATTGGTCATTAAGTCATTATTTCCTTCGGAAATTTGATTCAGACCGATTTCAATAGATTAAAGCAGATTAGGAGTGTTTAATTTTTTTGGCTTCTTCTGTAGTCGCTCGATTTATCGAGCATTAAACCATTACCTCTTCTGATGAATCCCGCTCTTTTATAAAAGGGCTGGATGAATCGGATGACTACACACACAGCCATTCCTTTTTGATTTTATCTTTTAGGTATTTTAGGCATTTAGGTATTTAGGTATTTGATATATTCGCCCTTCGCTCTACGCACTTCGCCCTTGCTTCTTGTCTCTTGGTTCTTGGTTCTTGGAATTTGGCTCTTGGAACTTGTCCTGCGTGTCTTCAGTGTAACGTGTCTCCAGCGAAGCATGTCACCTAATCCCCTGATATCCCCCTGGTCTTCTAATCCTTCCTCGCCTTCAGCCCGCCACGGTTCTTGGCGGGCATGTCTCCAGCCGTAGGCGTGTCTTCAAAGTATTATGTCTTCAGCGAAGCGTGTTTTCTGATCCCCTGTTCCCTATTTCCTGTTCCCTAAAAATGGGGGGCCCCCACCGGAGGGCGAAGATTTAATAAGTAGAGGCCCCATATATTATGTCCGAGAATATCCTTTTGATAACATTACCTTGGTGGTTTAAAGTCAAAAGGTATTGTAATTTTCTGCTCAAATGGTTCACCATCTTTGGTTGCTGGTTTGAATTCCCATTGTTTTGCCGCAGCTAATGCCGCAGCTTCGCAAGCAGGATTTCCTAAACTCGACAACAATGTCGTAGCTTTCACCTTCCCATCTGTTCCCACCAAAACACGAACAACAACTCTTCCTGTTGCACTAACCGCGAGAGCAGATTCAGGATATTTCGGTACAACTTGTTTTATAGGTGTTGCCCTCGTAATAACCGAAGGTCTAGGTGGCACCAATGGTACAGGAGTTACTTCTTCTATAGTATCTGCTGCTGAAGTCGTATCTTTCTTTACTGCCGCCTCTAAAAGTTCTTCCGGTTTAACGACTTCGGGCGGTTTTTCCGTTATCTCCCCAGGTTCTACCCCAGGGCTAATTGTATCTTCAGCTAACAATACCAGTGCAATAGCAACCCTCTGTTCAGCCTCAGGAATCCAATAGGTATATACACTGGCTAATGCAATTCCTTTGGCAACACCTCTAATTCGCTTATAACATGCAGATATATTATTTGAAACGGCAAGAAATGTATAAGGTTGATCTTCATAAATAATTTTCTGAAATTCATTCCAGATCTCTTTTGCTTTTTTACGACTAAGCATTGCAGCGCCAACATCCATTAATGAATCAACTTTAATGTTCTCATAAGATACAAAATTGAATAAACCTTTTGTCGGATCTGAATTCCAATAGATAGTAGGGTCAATCTTCTCCCCCACACTCCACCCCATGATAAATCCATCGAATTCTCTTTTGATTATTATGTCAATAAATGAAGCGGTGTTTAAAGTACGGGTTCTAACCCTTATGCCAAGCGCCGTTAAATCCTTTGTAATATAATCGAGAATTGCAACCCTCGTAGGATTTTCAATATTGGTAACAATATTAAGCACAAACTCTCTGCCACCCTTATCAAGAATCCTATTACGATTTCGATCTCCAAATCCTTTGTCTTTCAATATCTCCTTTGCTTTAGATAAATTATATTCAATAGGCACTATATTCTCATTATAGCCCCAGGACGATTGCGGTAATGGACCAAGTGAAATAACCCCCATTCCTCCAAACACTTCATCCAATATCTTATTTGTGTTAATCGCCATACTCAGTGCAATTCGAATATCTTTGTCATCTAAAAAAGGATGGTTTAAATTCCAGCCGATATATGTGTATGTATTACCGGGCTTTGAATCAATAGCAATATTTTCATTTTTTTCTAAATCCTTTGCCGCGGTTGAAGTGATATTTAATACTAAATCAAGGTCTCCGCTGGCAAAATCCTCTATCATATTATTCATATCAGAATAGTACCTAATATGGATTTCATCAAGCGGTGGCTTACCACGATAGTATGTATCATTGGCAACCAGAATAAGCTCGGAGCCGTAAGTCCACTTATCTATTTTATAAGGGCCATTCCCAATAGGATTTTCTCCAAATGTGTCACCTGATTTTTCAACAACATGTTTTGGCACTGCCATAATATCAGAATCAGTTAAAAGATCAGCATAAACTCTATCAAATGTAAATTTAATTGCATAAGTACCAACGAGTTCAACTTTTTTAACAAATCTGAACTTTGCTATATTAGGATAGTTTGTTTTAGGATCAACCATTTTTTCATAAGTATAATACACATCTTCAGCAGTCACGGGCTCACCATCCCACCACTTTACATCCCGACGTAAATAATAGGTAATCGAGGTTAAATCCTCGGATAATTCCCATGATGCCGCCAACTCAGGTTTCATTTTCCCTGTTTCAGAATCAATACGATGAAGATGCATAAATAGTAAATCAAGAATCTCATTAGAACCAAACATTGACGGTGCAAGAGGTGATATTGTTGTCGGTAGATCAGTTGTGCCTATTACCATAGTTCCACCCTGCTCACCCGCCAACTTCTCTTCCTTCCGTGCACACGCAAGAACAAGTAATAGAATAACTATTAAAATGAAGCAAAACTTCTTCATATTAGTCTCCCCATATATAATTACATTATATTTGTAAAACTATTCCTGTCAAGCACCTGTTTGGAAATTTCTGAAAAAGTCCAGAAATCTCTAAAATTAGTTTTTTAGATCTCTCGTTTTAGAATCAGGCCGGTCAACAAAATAAACCGTCATATGTGGAAAGGGGATTTCAATATTTTCCTTATCAAATTCCTTTTTAATCCTTTTACGTAATTCACCCATAATATCCCACTGGGCAAGTGGTAATGTATCACCTACAATTTTAATCTCAATACCAGATTCACCCAGATTATTCACCCTTAGAACCTGTGGCAATTTTATTATTTTATCCTTCCAATCCTTCTCATTTGCCATATCACGGCATACACGATTGATAACCTTTATAACCTTATCTAAATCTTCTCTATAGGCAACCGTGATATTCATATTTACTCTTGAATACTCCTTGGTTAGATTAGTTACAATACCTATTTCATTATTTGGTATATAATGAACAGCACCGTCGAGATCTCTCAAAATGGTCCTTCTAAGATTAACCTCTTCAACAAGACCAGCAATATCACCAACACGTATAACATCACCTACACCATATTGATTCTCCACCAAAATAAAAATACCATTGATCAAATCCTTTATCAAACTCTGCGCACCAAAGCTAACAGCCAAACCTAAAATTCCCAGGCTCGCTAATGCTGGCGTTATATTAATACCAACTTCAGAGAGGATTGTAAATAGAACCACTATCCCAATCAAAATGCCAATTGTACTGGTTATAACGTTAGAAATTGTTCGACTTCTCTTTTGCATCTCGACTTCTGGTTTACTTTTCATTCTCATCCTTACTGTCCGTCTTATAAAACGAGGAATAGTTTTTTGAAAAACAAAATATATTATTGATCCCAAAATAACGACAAGAATTATCCTACCGCCATGCAAATTAAACCATTCAATCATTTTTTTCTCCTAAACCATTCAATAACCTTTTTTAATCCCTGCTCAAGACCAATCTTAGGCTCCCAGCCTAACAGCTTTTTTGCCTTTGATATATCGGGTTTTCGCTTTTTAGGATCACTGTCTGGCAAAGGTAGAAACTCATACTCACTTTGGCTTGGACATAAACGCTTCACAATATCTGCTAATTGCAGTATTGTATACTCTGCAGGGTTGCCTAAATTCATCGGCATTGGATAATCAATCTGAGCAGCCTTAGTGATCGCATTCACCATATCACTAATATAACAAAAACTTCTTGTCTGTGAGCCATCACCAAAGATTGGCAATGGCTTATTTTTTAATGCTTCTGAGATAAACGAAGGTATCACCCGTCCATCCTCTGAATGCATTCTCTCACCATAGGTATTAAATATCCGCACAATTCCAATGCTTAGATTAAATTTTCTAAAATATGAAAGAGTAAGCGTCTCGGCAAATCTTTTACCTTCATCATACACTGCCCGTGGACTTAACAAATTTACATTTCCAAAATAATCTTCCTTTTGCGGATGTACTTCTGGATCACCATACACCTCGCTTGTAGAAGCAAGTAGAAATTTTGCATTCTTTATTCTTGCAAGTTCAAGCATGTTGTAGGTACCAAAAGACATAACACGCAATGTTTCTATTGGATATTTTTGATACTCAAACGGACTGGCAGGACACGCAAAATGCAATATTAAATCAACATTTCCTTTAACCTCAGTCACATCGCATACATCCTGCTTTATGAATTTCAACTTCTTATTATCAATATGCTGCCCAATATTTTCTTCCTGACCTGTTATCAAATTATCAATAACAATCACCTCATCACCGCGACGCAGATAATGGTCTACAAGATGAGACCCGACAAATCCTGCGCCACCGGTTATTAATACTCTCATCTGCCTATCCCCTCATAGATGAAACCCATCGCCCTCATTTTTTCTGGCTCAAAGACATTGCGACCGTCAAAAAATACGGGTTGACGCATGAGACTCTTGATTTTCTCCAGGTCAAGCTCTTTAAAAATATCCCACTCTGTAATCAGGGCTATTGCATCAACACCCTTTGCTACACTGTATGCATCTTCGCAATACTCAATATCAGGCATGATTGGCTTTGCCCTATCCATGGCAACTGGGTCATAAGCCTTGATCATTGCGCCATGTCGCTGTAATTCTTTGATAATTGTTATTGATGGAGCATACCGCATATCATCCGTGTTAGGCTTGAATGCTAAACCGAGCACCCCGATTCTTTTGTCTCTGAGATTCCATAGCATTCCCTCTAATTTCTTAACTGCATGCAGCATCTGTTCCTGATTGATATTGTCAACTTCTTTTAAGAGCCGAAAATCATACCCTAATTTTGCCGCGATGCTAATGAAAGCCTTTATATCTTTTGGAAAACAGAAACCGCCAAAGCCTACTCCAGCATTTAAAAAATCCCTGCCTATTCTCTTGTCTAAACCCACACCTTCGGCAACCTCCAGCACATCAGCACCTGATTTTTCACATATTATTGAAATTGCATTAATGAATGATATCTTGGTTGAAAGTAATGCATTACTGGCATGCTTTATTAACTCTGCACTTGAGATATCAGTCACTATTTTAGGAGCATCAATAGGTTTGTAGAGCTCTAAAAGTTTTTCCTTTGCCTTTTCACTTTCTACACCGAGAACAACTCTATCAGGATGCAGAAAATCGCTGATGGCTGACCCTTCCTTCAAAAATTCCGGGTTAGAAGCCACGTCGAAATCCTTGATTTTCCTGCTAAACCTCTCTATTACAGTCCTTACCCACGTGCCGGTCTGAACCGGAACCGTACTCTTTTCAATAATAATCTTATATTCATTCATGGCAGCACCAATTTCCTCAGCCACTTTTTCGATTTGAGAAAGATCTGGTTCACCATCGTCTTTGGGCGGCGTTCCAACCGCTATGAATAAAAACAGCGAGTTTTCAACACCCTCTCTTATCGATGTAGTAAAACTCAATCTTCCTGCTTTAACATTCTTAGCTATTAATTCTTCAAGTCCAGGTTCATAAATAGGAATACCACCTTTTTTTAATATATCAATCTTCTTTTTATCATTATCAACACATATAACTTCATGACCAATTTCTGCCAAACAGGTTCCTGAAACCAACCCAACATAACCTGTTCCAATCATGCACACCTTCATTATTTTACCTCCTTACCGTACAAATACCTAAATACCTAAACACCTAAAAACCTAAAACCCTTACACCAAAACTTTGGTGTAAGAATAAAAGTAAACTATCGCTTCTTATAAAAAATGAAAAATATCCCACCAGTAATTGATAATAAAAAAATCAGG
>SOIY01000111.1 GCA_004376785.1 Candidatus Stahliibacteriota bacterium
TTTGGAACTTGAGATTTAATCTATTATGGCATTAATTAATTACGCATCAAGAGAGATAAACGCTAAGATCGTATATTATGGTCCTGGTTTGGGTGGAAAAACAACGAATATTAAATATATCTACACTAAGTTAAATCCTTCTATTAAGGGAAAACTAATAAGCTTAGCCACTGAACTTGACCGCACACTTTTTTTCGACTTTCTGCCTGTTGATCTTGGAACCATAAGGGGATTTAAAACGAGATTTCATCTTTATACAGTTCCTGGTCAGGTTTTTTATAATGCCTCGCGAAAACTGATCCTTAGAGGGGTTGATGGAATTATATTTGTTGCAGATTCACAGATTGAGCGTTTTGATGAAAATATCGGGTCATTGGACAATATGATGGATAATTTAAAAACCTATAATTTATTTTTAGAAAAAATTCCGTTTGTTATTCAATATAACAAAAGAGATTTACCTAACATTACCTCAGTTGATGAGTTGCAAAAGATTATGAATTCTCAGAATACGCACCCTTATTTTGAAGCTGTTGCAACTCAAGGAATCGGTGTTTTTGAGACATTGAAAGAAGTATGTAAACATGTGCTTAAAAATCTTGCCTAACCTATTCAACGATAGATAGGAGATGTCTTCACAAATCTGTGGTCGATGCAATAAAATAATTAATCCGGGTGATTTATTCTATCGTCTAACCATTAAAGTCTTTGCTGATTTTGATGGTGTAATTAATATTAAAGGAAAAAAAATGGATTTGAATAAGGAGTTTGAAAAAATAAAATCTTGTCCTGAGGATTTACTTGAAGAAGAAGTATATAAAGAATTCGATTTTATCCTATGCCCAAGATGCAAAGAGATATACTGCGCTAATCCTTTATATTTACCATTAGGAGATGTCAAACTTGACAATAATGTTTAGGAATAAATACAGTGCAGCATCACCTTTGGTTCGCAATTACGTTCTGTTATGTTCTGGCGAGTGGAACGATTCTGTAATTCCTGCGAGTGGAATGATCCTGCAATGCCCGAAGGGGCGATACTGCATTTAAAACTATGACCTTTATTCATTTACATAACCACACAGAATACTCATTGCTCGACGGCGCTATGAAGATTGATCGCCTTACTGAGCTTGCAGCAAAATACAAGATGCCAGCCCTTGCAATAACTGACCATGGTAATATGTTTGGTGCGATTAAGTTCTATAAAAGTGCACATAGACGGGGCATAAAACCAATAATAGGTATTGAAGCCTATATTGCGCCCAGGTCCAGATTGGATCAGTCAAAAAATATTCGTATTCCAGAATCTTCGTTTCATTTAACCCTTTTATGCGAAAACGAAATAGGATATAAAAATCTGATAAAATTGTCATCATTAGCTTATCTTGAAGGATTCTATTACAAACCAAGGATAGATAAAGAAATCTTATTGCAATATCACCAGGGTTTAATAGGATTATCAGGTTGTCTTAAAGGAGAAATACCATATAAAATTGGTATGGGTGATATTGAAGGTGCTAAAAAGTCTCTTCAAGAATATCAAGATATTTTAGGTAAGGACAATTTCTATATTGAAATAATGAGACTTGGTGTTAAAAAAGAAGAAAGAGTTCATAAAGAGTTAATTAATCTTGCGAATGAATTTGATGCACCTCTTGTTGCGACAAATGACTGCCATTATTTCCATCCTGATGATTATAAAGCCCATGATGTTCTTTTGTGTATCGGGACAAAAAAGACATTATCTGATAGAGAACGCCTACGTTTTGAAACTCACCACGCCTATTTTCGTTCACCTGAAGAAATGGCAAAACTATTTGATGATTTGCCAGAGGCAATTACGAATACAAGATTAATTGCTGAAAGATGTAATCTAATGATTGATACTTCAGGAAAAGATGTAAAACTTCCAACTTTTCCGAGACCACAAAATTTTGAGACCGATTTTGACTATCTCAAATATTTAACATTTGAAGGTATAAAACATCGATTTGACAGGACAACTCCGGGTATAGAGGAAAGATTGAGATATGAATTAGGGATTATTAAGAAAATGGGGTTATCAGGATACTTTCTCATCGTGCGCGAGATTGTTCAGTTTGCGCGGGAAAAAGGGATTCCGGTTGGGCCAGGTCGAGGTTCAGCAGTTGGCAGTCTGGCATTATATTCCCTTGGTATAACTGATGTGGATCCTTTGAAATACAATCTCATTTTTGAAAGATTTCTCAACCCAGATCGACTTAGTCTGCCTGATGTTGATGCTGACTTTGGCGATACTAGAAGAGATGAGATCATTGATTTCATTCGAAATAGATATGGCGAAAAGAATGTAACGCAAGTCATTACCTTTGGTACTATGCAAGCACGGGCTGTACTTAGGGATGTAGCCAGGGTTATGAGTATACCTTATGGTGAAATCGATCGTATAGCAAAACTCATCCCGTTTCACAAGAGTATTGACGAGGCAATAAATGAAGTTAAGGAACTCAAGACCCTTATTGAATCCAAGGAAGAATACAAAGAATTGGTAGACATTGCCAAAAAACTAGAAGGAATTGCCCGACATCCAGCTACCCATGCAGCTGGTGTCGTGATTACTCCAAAAGAACTCGTTGAGTATGTCCCATTGTATAAAAGCCCTGAAAAGAAGGAAGTTTCTACGCAGTATGCAAAGAATTCACTTGAAGATATCGGTATCCTTAAAATGGATATTCTTGGGCTTAGAACCCTTACTGTGATTGATGATACGCTTAAACTCATTGGTAGGCAAGTTGGTGATATCCCGATCTATGATAAGGAAACTTATGATATGTTCAAACAAGGCGAGACAGTTGGTGTATTTCAGCTTGAGAGCCAAGGTATGCAAGAGATTCTGAAGAGTTTCAAACCTGAGAATTTTGAGGACTTGATAGCAGTAATTGCTCTGTATCGACCCGGGCCCATGGGTAATATACAAAAAATGGTTGAGAATAAAAATGATTCAAAAAAGATTGTATATCAACACCCTTTATTAGAGCCGATTTTGAAAGAAACCTATGGTATGATTGTATACCAGGAACAGGTTATGCGTATTGCTTCGACAGTTGCCGGTTTTACTATGGCTAAAGCTGATACCTTACGTCGGGCAATGGGCAAAAAAATCCCTGAACTCATGGCTGAAACAAGGGAGAAATTTATCTCTGGCGCTCAGGAAAAAGGGCTTGGTGCCAATGTTGCCGAAGATATTTTTAATAAGGTTGCACCCTTTGCTGGTTATGGCTTTAACAAATCACATGCAGCAGCATATGCTGCATTAGCTAATCAGACTGCATATCTTAAGTGCCATTTTAAACAAGAATTTATGATTTCTTCATTAAATAGTGAAATAAATGACACTAAAAGGTTGTGGGTTTTAATACGTGAAGCAAGAAGAATGGGAATGGAAATTTTGCCGCCTGATATAAACAAAAGTGTTTATGAATTTAAAAAAGAAGGATCTAAAATAAGGTATGGTCTTGGTGCCTTGAAAAATCTCGGAAAACCAATTGTTCAAACGATTCTAAAAGAGGTACAGCGTGGGCAGTTTAAATCTTTCTTCGATTTCCAGACTAGAGTAAAAGGTTTGAATAAAAAATCTTTAGAATCTTTTATAAAATCCGGTGCATTTCAGCAATTTGAACCTGATATCAATAAATTACTAGATATTTTCAAAAAGGACAAAGATGTATTTAGTAGACAAGGAGCTCTTTTTGCCGATAATGAAGAACCAGAGAGAACAAAAGATATTAATCAAGATAGTATGTCTTTTCAAAAAGAGGCTTTTGGATTCTATTTTACTAAACATCCCCTAGAAAATTATCAAGAAGAGTTTTCTGCTCTTGGTCTTTTACCAATAAATGATCTTAATAATGTAAAAAATGGTGGTCATATAATAATAGGGGGACTTTTAAATTCAAAAAAGGTAAAAAAAGACAAAAAAGGCCGTAATTATGCTATAGTAAATTTAGAAGATTTTGAAGGTACTATTGATGTTTTTATCTTTTCCGATAATTTTGAAAAATATTCACATCTATTAAAAGTAGATACTCCATTAATTATTAAAGGTCGGATTTCAGGTGATGAAGACAGGAAAAGCATAAGGGCAGAAAATATTATCTTGTTTAAAGAAGCCCGGCAATATTATAAAAAGATATATATTAATATTGATAGTAATAAACTTCCTGAACATGATATTAAGAAGTTGTATGAGTTAATAAATAAAAATAAAGGTGAATGTGAAATTTGGTTTAACATAAATGGTAAAAAAAACTCTCGAAAAATTAGGTCGCGTACAATGAAGATAAAACCAGAATCAAAAGTTCTTGATAAAATTAAGGATATTATTGGTGATATGTCTCTAGATATTTATGGCAGAATATGATTTTAAAAAGGCAAAACATGCTTTTTAAGCTCTCTTATTAAGGAGGTTAAATGGTTTTAATCTTGTTAATCTTTAATCTGTATTATGTTGATCAACCCTATTTAAGTACTCCAGGACATGGCGAATTTGATATTCAACTCCGTTTTGGTCCTGGCGGAGAAATGCTTGGATTCTTTAATATCGGTGTTTGGGATAGATTTGGCTTTGGGATAAGTTATGGGGCATCTAATCTTATAGGTGCTGGTAATCCAGATTTCTATGAATTGCCTGGGGTTCAGGTAAAGATTGTGGCAATTGAGCAAGGCTTTGTAGTACCACAAGTTTTGTTTGGGTTTGACAACCAGGGTTATGGTGGATATGACAGCACAAGGTATGTAATTATGTCTAAAGGTCTGTATTGTCAGATAGGAAAAACATTTTTTGGTCCAAACATAGAATTCGTTCCGAGCTTTGGTATAAACTATTGTTTTGAAGAAGATAATAGATTTGATATGTTCTTTGGAATGAAGACTCAATTTGGAACTAGCACGGCATTAATGATCGATTATAGTCCAAATTTAAAGGACGATTTTGATCAAAACAAAGGTTATTTAAATATTAGCCTAAGATTCATTTTTTATGAAGAATTGTTCTTTGAATTCGCCTTGCGAGATCTTCTTGATAATAGCCCAGACGATCTACAATTAAATAGAATGATCAGATTTGGATATAAACAGAGTTTTTAACAATGTTTCACGTGAAACATTGCGGGTTTCCATCTTGTGTTGAATACTCGATGTGAAAGAGATGCTATTTATTAATCAACGTATTATAATTAATTTTAGGTATTTATCCTACACCAAAGACTTTGGTGTAAGGGTTTAGGTTTTTGATATATTTAAGGAGGTATTTATGGTTAAAGAATTAACTGATACTAATTTCCCTCAGGAAGTTGAAAAATCAGAAATCCCTTATATTGTAGATTTCTGGGCAATTTGGTGTGCTCCTTGTTCAATGGTTGCACCTATTTTAGAAGAGATAGCAAAAGAGTATGATGGAAAGGTTAAAGTAGGCAAGGTTAATGTGGACAATGAGATAAAAACAGCAAATGAGTATGGGATTCAGAATATACCGACCATTATGATTTTTAAACAAGGCAAGGAAGTTGAAAGAATAATTGGTGCACTTCCTAAAGATCATATTGAAAAGAAATTAAAAAAATATATAGATAATAAAGAAAATTAATAAGGAGGAATAATGATAAAAAATCTATGGAAAATTGTATTTATTCTCTTGATATTTTTTGTTGTTTGTAAAGCTAAAGACCAGGAACAAGGAAAAACAACAAATAACAGAGATTTTACCCTGACAACGATTGATAATGAAGAAATTACTCTGTCAAAATTAAAGGGCAAGGTTGTGCTCATTGATTTTTGGACGACATGGTGTCCACCTTGTAAAAACAGTATACCTGTTTTCACGAAACTTTATAATAAATTTCATGAACAGGGATTTATTGTTCTTGGTATAGGGCTTGAAGAAAAAACACCGTTGGAGAATTATAGAAATCAACATAATATTCCCTATCCGATTCTCATTGGAAATAAAGAAGTTGCTCGAGCATATGGTGTTCAGGGGATTCCGCATATTGTTATTATTGATAAAAA
>SOIY01000045.1 GCA_004376785.1 Candidatus Stahliibacteriota bacterium
TGCGTAGCGAAACAGCAGCAATAGTTGGTATTGCTAAAATACTGAGTGCATATGGGGAAGTATAATCGTATTTCGTGATTCCGATTTATCTGCAGCACATAATTAAATCCTAATATCTAAAAACTAAATTCTAAACAATATCAAAATCCAAATATTGAAATTCGAAACATTCTTGTTTAGAAAATTTGAAATTGTTTATTAGAATTTGTTTAGTATTTATGATTTAGTATTTAGAAATTGGGTGGGAGTCTATAACTCCCACCCTTAATAGCGGGGGCTGGATTCGAACCAGCGACCTTTGGGTTATGAGCCCAATGAGCTACCACTGCTCCACCCCGCGATCGTATTGTATTATATCCAGAAAAAGCAGCTTGTCAATACAACAATTTTCATCAATAATATTGTTGTTGTTAAACGAGGCTGTTTAATTATAAATGACATATTAAAATGTAGTTGCCCGATTTTGCAGACTTGAGACCGACAAAGGATCGCAGACAAAAAAATTGCTGCTTTTGCGATAGTCACTTTCTCTATATAAATAAAAGGTGCCAATCCACAGAATATTAGCTGTTAATCTTCCAACCTTTGATTCCTGCGGATATCTAACCGTAACCCGCCATCATCTATTATTCCATCTTGAGGAAAGAAGTCCATGTGTACAATCGCAGATTTGTAAATAAGAGCTGAACCCTTACCAAAATCAGATTCAATCTTTACTAATTTACCAAGTCCTGGTGTACCGGTTGATACATAATTTGCTTGCTCGAGCGCCTCAATAAAATTTTCTATATCATCTTTTTCAATTATTCCTTTTTCACCTGATATTGCATCCATGGCATAGGACTTTATCAATTTTTTCCAGAGCTTATTGAATAATCCATTATTCGCGAACATATCAAAACAGATTATTCTATTGCCAGTAGTGACTACAACACCAATACATAATTTTGAAACAGACGGAACCTTTTCGAATTTTTTTGCATATTCATTGACTTTTTCTTTAACATCCTTATCTTCATAGTTTGCAATTACTGTACCAGTTCCAGATGCTATGCCCAACCTATTCTGACCCGCAGCTATTTCATCCCAGACCTCAGATTGGCTTTCAGAGATCTTTGCCTTTTTCCTTACAGCATTCGGCACAAGCAGCTTTTCCGACTTGAATTCTGGTGTGACCTGGGTCCATCTGCCATGTTCAACACAATAAACAGGAACCCTTATCCAACCACTATTTGGCGGTAATAAAACATCCTGGTTCAACATTCTATCCTGCTTGGCACCACTTATCATCTCTCCGGTCATTGCAAAAACTGGCTTTTTCCCATTATTCTTTATCTCAACAGAATTCACCTGACCAGAACCGACTTCTTTGATCTTTAACCAGCCCTTGTCTGATGCCTGATCCAGTGTTACATAGCTCTGCGTGCTCAGTATTTTCATGGCTATAATAGGAAAAATCCTTAAATTTTTATACTCAATAGCCTTTCCTACTTTTACTTTATCGAGATAATTCTCGATTGCGTCTTCTTCTCCTTTTGGATAGACGCACATTGCCAAGACAAAAAATAATAGCAATAATTTCTTCATGTTTGCCTCCTTCATTGTATAATACATTAGATCTAATAAAATATTCCAAGAGCCAAGTTCCAAGAACCAAGAGCCAAATTCCAAGTTCCAAGAGCCAAATTCCAAGTTCCAAGAGCCAAATTCTAAGTTCCAAGATACTAGATGATAAATTCCTAAAAATCCAAAATACCTAAACGCCTAAAGAAAGAAACAAGAAGCAAGTATTCCATCTCCTGATCCTCTTACCTTCAGCAATGCGTGTCTCCAGCCGCAGGCGTGTCCTCAGAGAATCGTGCCTACAGCAATGCGTGTCTCCAGGTCTCCGTGTTTCCTCATTTCGCAACCGATAAAGGAAAACCGATCTTTACTCGGTTGACACAAAGACTTTTCTGTATATAATAGCCAATGGAACTTTCAGTAAATGTTGATCATATCGCAACTTTGAGGGAGGCGCGAAAAGAAGAAATCCCTGATCCGATATATGCCGCAGTTGAGGCTGAATTGGGTGGTGCTGACGGCATTACAGTTCATTTGCGTGGAGACCGGCGGCATATTAAAGAACGCGACTTACAATTGATAAATAAGGTTATTAAAACAGATCTGACCCTTGAAATGGCAGCGACACAAGAGATGGCAAGTATTGCTGTGAGGGTAAAACCTGATTATATAACTCTTGTTTCTGAATCACCTGGTGAGGTTACAACCCAGGGTGGGATGAATCTTTTAAATATCAAAGAGGATTTAAGACTTTTTATTTCAAATCTCAGGGAAAATGGTATTATAGTTGGGATATTTGTGGATCCTGATATTGAACAGGTAAAAGAGGCTGCAAGAATTAGAGCACAATACATTGAAATTAATACTAATAAATATTCAAAATTGAAATCAAATCAAACCAGGGATGAAATAATCAGGATTGCTCGGGCTGCTAAAGCAGCAAGACGCGAAGGTTTGACTATCCATGCTGGCCATGGTCTCAACTACAAAAATATTAATTTTTTATTAACAGTATCTGAAATAACCAATTTCTCGATTGGATTTGCAATAATTGCGCGTGCTGTATTTGTAGGTTTGAGACAGGCAACAAGCGAGATGGTTCAGATTATAAAAGGAGTGAGATGAGAAATATTGGTTTAAGAATAGGCATTGTTATTATTGCAATCCTTCTCGGTATTTATGCAATCTATCCTACAATCAGATTATATACAGGAAAAAATTTATCTAAGAATGAGAAGGTTGCATTATCAAAAAGGGCAATACATCTTGGATTAGATCTTAAAGGGGGAATGCATCTTGTGCTCGAGATAGATACTACAAATATTAAAGCGACACCACAAGATTTAAGAGACCGTGCTTTTGAAATTATCAAAAATCGTATTGACGAATTTGGTGTTTACGAACCGATCGTTGAGAAGCAGTCAGGTGGAAGAATACTTGTGCAGCTTCCTGGTGTGGATAGAGATAGGGCAATAAGATTGATTGAAAAGGTCGCTCATCTTGAATTTAAGATTGTTGCTGATGAACGAGTACCTGATGTCATGGAAAAAATCGATAGATTTCTCCAGAATGAAGATACACTTGCATTTGATGAACCGTTTAGATCATATATTATTAGTGTAGAGCGTGATCTGGGTATTGATGTGCGCGATGAAGACTCAGTAAAGGTACTATTGGTTCAAGCACAGGAAGTAATACCACAAGACCTTCACTTTTTATTTGGTCCTAAAGAAGTTGATCAAGGTCGTGAGGTTAAAAGAATGTATCTTCTTAAAAAAGATGCAGAACTGGCAGGTGAAGCAATCCGCGATGCGCGTCACGAACCCAGTTCAGGACAGGACCTTCAGCATTTAGGTTCATGGCAGATTAACCTGGAGTTCAAGAGAGAGGCAGCACGAAGATTTGCATCAATAACTGGTAAAAATATAAATAAAAGACTGGCAATTGTGCTCGACGATGTAGTTCAGTCGGCGCCGTCCATACAGGAAAGGATTCCGCATGGTCGAGCCAGGATAACTGGTCAATTTACTGCTGAAAAGGCGCGGGATTTAGCCATTATGCTAAGGGCTGGTGCATTACCAGCACCCCTGAAAATCGTTGAAGAAAGAACTGTTGGACCGAGCCTGGGAAGGGATTCGATAATAAGCGGCATCAGGGCAGTTTTAATTGCCAGTGCATTGGTGATATTCTTCATGCTAATTTATTATTCATTAGCTGGTTTTGTCGCCGACATTGCGCTCTTTTTAAATCTTTTCTTCTTAATTGCCGTATTGAGTGCATTTAGCGGTAGCTTGACCATGCCCGGCATTGCTGGAATTGCCCTTACCATAGGCATGGCAGTTGATGCAAACGTGTTAATATTTGAAAGGATAAGGGAAGAATTGAAGATTGGTAAGACAACAAGAACAGCTATTAACCAGGGCTTTGGCCGTGCCTGGATTACCATATTCGATTCCAATGTTACAACGATTATTATTGGAGTCATACTTTATATCTTTGGTAGCGGACCAATAAAAGGTTTTGCTTTAACGCTCACCATCGGACTGGTTGCCAATCTATTCAGTGCGGTCTTTATTAGTAAGGTTATCTTTAATTATTTCACTTATAAATTTGACATACACACATTGAGGATCTGAACATGATAGAGATTATTAAAAACCCAAATATTGATTTTATTAGCAAAAGGAAATATGGTTTTGCCTTTTCTACAATCATAATTGTTATAGCCCTGCTGCTCATCTTTATTAAGGGACCGAATTTTGGGATTGACTTTACAGGTGGTGCACTCCTACAGATTAAGTTTTCCAATCCAGTCACGACTGCTGATTTAAGAAGTTCACTTACCAGGATAGGAAAAGAGCATTCATTAATTCAGTCTCTCGGCAACGAGAAGAAGGAGTATATAATAAGGGCTGCAGAACCAAATCCAGCAGAATTCGCTAAGGCAGTAAAGCAAATTCTGTCCACAGATTTTCCTGATAACAGACAGGAGATTTTAAGAGAGGAAATTGTTGAACCTAAAATCGGTAAGGAATTACTTACTAAAACACTATGGGCAATATTTCTTGCCTTGGTTTTAATTTTTATCTATGTCTCATTTAGGTTTGATTATCGTTTTGGTATTGCCGCGGTTATTGCCTTGTTCCACGATGCTATATTCACTATTGGTGTGCTTGTTCTTGTTCAAAGGGAATTTTCCATTATTGTTGTTGGCGCATTATTGACAATAATCGGTTATTCAATAAATGATTCAATCGTTATATCTGACAGGATAAGGGAAAAGTTCAAAAAAATGCGTAAGGAACCGTACAATGTTATTTTGAATACTGGTTTGAATGAGACACTTCCGCGGACAATATTAACAAGCAGCACAACATTGCTTGCTGTACTTGCACTTTTAATCTTTGGTGGGTCAGTGCTTGCTGATTTTGCCTTTACCCTGCTTGTTGGTTTCATTATCGGAACCTATTCTTCCATTTTTATTCTTGCCAATATTGTTTCGGTCTGGGAAGAAAGATTTCCAAAGAAGAAAAAATAGATTTCATAAAAAAAATACTTGCAACAGGATTCTTTTTAGGTTACATACGAATAGCGCCTGCTACATTTTCCTGCTTGATAAGTATTGTTATCTGGTATTTTCTGTTTCCGTATAAACTCGTTTACATCTTGGTCGTCATTATACTTTTCTTTACAGGTGTAAAGGTGTCGAACGACCTTACAAAAACATGGGGAAAAGATCCGCACAAAATCGTGATTGATGAATATGCATGTCTGCTTATTCCTTTATATTTCATACCTCAAAGGATTTTGCCTCTGGCAATTACATTTGTGTTATTTAGAATTTTTGATATAATAAAACCGTGGCCTATTAGAAAACTTGAGGATTTACCTGGTGGTTGGGGTGTAATGCTCGATGATCTCGGTGCAGCAATATATACTACCGTTGTGATATTAATTATCATGGCATTGGTGAAACTGTAGTTACAGAGGAACTTCCTTTCCTCTGTCATTGCGAGCGAACGAAGTGAGCGAAGCAATCTCAAAAAATTACTGTGCCCCAGGTTCATAATATATGAAAATGAAAAAATGTATTTTTATAAGAGTCCGTAATGAATAAATCATTAAATCAAATTGCCAAAATATTGATCAGGAAGAAGCTAACCGTAAGTGTCTGCGAATCCTGCACAGGCGGTATGCTGGGTAGTATCATTACTCAGGTTCCCGGCAGTTCGAAATATTTCCCCGGTGGGATTATCGCTTACTCAAATGAAGTAAAACAGAAAACAGTTGGCGTAAAACCAGCGACATTAAAAAAATACGGGGCAGTAAGTGCTGAGGTTGTCAGGGAAATGGCACAGGGTGTGCGTAAAAGGTTCAAATCTGATATTGGTATTGGCATTACGGGGATTGCTGGTCCTTCAGGTGGTTCAAAGAAAAAACCAGTTGGCTTAGTCTTTATAAGTTTATCATATAATAAGATGATTTTTGTTGAGAAGTATTTATTTAAAGGGAACCGCGACCAAATTAGAAAAAAGGCATGCAAACAAGCATTGGTACTTTTGAATCATCTTCTTACATGAAGAAAATCGAACCGAATTTAGCTTAAAAATGATAATAGATAAACTAAAAAAATCTGCCATTAAATCATTCAAATCCCTTTATAAAATGCTGCCTTTAATTCTTGGCGTACTTTTGCTGGTAAGCTTGATTCCTGTTTTAATCCCAAAGTCGTTCTATTTAAGATTTTTTCAGAAAAATCCGATTTTAGATTCAGTCACTGGAAGTATTATAGGTAGTATATCTGCAGGTAGTCCGATAACAAGTTATATCCTGGGTGGAGAATTTTTAAAAGATGGGGTGAGTCTATTTGCCGTGACCGCATTTATTGTTGCATGGGTTACAGTAGGCATTATACAATTGCCAGCAGAGTCTCTTATTTTGGGTAAAAAGTTCGCCATAATCAGAAATGCGACGAGCTTTTTATTTGCTATTATCGTTGCACTTATTACAGTATTTCTGTTAAATGTTATATAAAAAATGAAGAACAGATCAAAAAAGACAAGAGGTATATTGTATTTTCTTATAGCCGTTATTTTCGTATATATTATTCTGGCATTTATAAACTTTAATCTATTTTTATCAAGTTTAAAATTCTTCTGTAATCTCATAATTCAGATTGTACCTATTCTCATTCTTGTATTTATCTTAATGGTTATTGCAAATTATTTTATCACCCCAAAATTTATTACAAAACACTTTAAAGAACCAGGAATAAAAAAGTGGATTTTTATTATTATTGGCGGTATTCTTTCCACAGGACCAATATTTATGTGGTATCCTCTTTTAGCAGAGTTAAAAGAAAAGGGCATAGGTTATGGTTATTTAGCAACCTTTTTATATAACCGGGCAATTAAAATACCCTTATTGCCGATTGCTATTTTTTATTTTGGTTTAAAATACATTATTGTTCTGACAATTATAATGATTTTTGTTTCAATTATTCAAGGAATAATAATCAACAGGATTTTACCGCTGGAACGCTAACGCGGTTTCAGATCCGTCTCCAGGCACAAATCTTGATATTATTAAAATTATTATTATAATTTGACGATGACGATGGCAAAAGCAAGAATACTCTCCTGGAATGTAAATGGCATAAGGGCAGCGTATAAAAAAGGTTTTTTAGACTGGTTTTCGAATGAAAAACCTGATATTTTATGTATTCAGGAAACAAAGGCGCATGAGGAACAGGTTCCAGATGCAATAAAAGATATTAAGGGTTATCATGCCTTTTTTTCTTCAGCAGAGAAAAAGGGATATAGTGGAGTTGGTCTATTCACTAAAGAAGAACCAAAAAATATTAGAAAGGGATTTGGCATAAAAAAATTTGATAACGAAGGAAGAATCATTATCGTAGAATATGAGAAATTTCTGTTGTTCAATATCTATTTTCCCAATGGTAAGGCATCAAAACAAAGATTAAAATACAAAATGGAATTCTATGATGCATTTTTAGATTACGTAAAAAGATTAAGAAAAAAGAGACAGAAATTAATAATCTGCGGTGACGTTAATACTGCCCATACTGAAATTGATCTGGCGCGACCAAAACAAAATCAAAAGATTTCTGGTTTTCTGCCTGAAGAAAGGGCATGGATAGACAAATTTCTCGCGCACGGTTTTACTGATACATTCAGGGTTTTTAATAAAGAAGGCGGCAATTATACCTGGTGGGATGTAAAGAGTCGTGCAAGGGAAAGGAATGTTGGCTGGAGAATAGATTACTTTTTTATAAGTAATGATTTAAAGAAGAATCTAAAATCAGGGTTTATAATGCCAGAAACCATGGGTTCTGACCACTGCCCAGTTGGTGTAGAAATCATATTTTAAAATATTTTAAAACACATGTCCATTTTCCTGTTCATAAAGCATTTATTTCATAAAAATGGTCACTCTGTCATTCCGAGAATTACCGGAATGACAGAGTGATAACTTCATAAATCTTGACAGACAGCATTTTATAAATACAATTGTGTGGTAAAGGATAAATATGAGAACATTTTTAGCTGTTGAGATTCCCGGACATATAAGAAAAAAGATTAATAATTTCATTGAAGAAGAAAAAAGCAAAGAGTTGCCGATTAAGTGGGTTAAATTTGAAAATTTGCACATTACCCTGAAATTTCTTGCTGAGATTGATGAAAACAAGAAAGAAGAGATAATACCAGTAATAAAAGAATTGTGTAAAAAATATGTGCGGTTCAATATGAATTTTGTGGGATTGGGATGTTTTCCCGATTCGAGAAATCCACGGGTTTTATGGATAGGTGTAGCACAGGGGAATGAAATATTATGTAATATTGCGCGTGAATTAGAGGAGAACCTTGTGCAGTTTGGTTTCAAAAAAGAAAAGAGATTCCATGCTCATTTGACAATCGGCAGGATAAAGAAATTCTGCAAAGTAGATGATATCCTTGCAAAGAACATTGACACTGAAATCTTTTCAGTGGACTCAATTGTTCTTTTCAAATCAAAACTAAAACCCGAAGGGCCAATTTACCAAGAACTGGAAAAATTCACCCTCTCATCTTCTGCGACCTCTTAAAAAAATTAGCAGATTTCTCCATTAATACACAGGCGTATTAAACTACTATAATACATCGCGATTGTGGTATTTATTGACATGCGGGTTTTTTTGATTATTATCAATATAAGGTGAAATCAATGAAGAAGATGTTTTCAATAATAATAATTATTATATTAACAACACTGAGTTGTGGTGCACCAGAAGACCAGGAACCACAGATCAAAAAAGAAATAACTGATGTGCCGCCTCATGACATGGTGTTTATTCCAGGCGGATACTTTACAATGGGCTCTGATACAGATGACGAAAGTCCAAGACATAAGGTGTGGGTTGATCCCTTTTTCATGGATAAATTTGAAGTAACCAATCATCAATATAAAGAATTCATCGAGGCAACAGGACACCCTAAACCACCGTTTTTCAATGATTCTGATTTGAACAAATCTGATCAGCCTGTGGTTGGTGTGAGTTATTACGATGCCGCCTCTTATGCCAAATGGGCGGGCAAGCGCCTACCCACTGAAGCAGAATGGGAGCGTGCTGCACGCGGTGGTTTGAAAGGCAAATATTTTCCTTGGGGCGACAAACCAGTTGCCAGCCGATGCAACTATGCGCCAAAAGGTAGCAAAGAAGCAGACGGGTATGAATACACAGCTCCAGTAGGAAAATTTCCGTCCAATAACTATGGCTTATACGATATGGCAGGTAATGTTTGGGAATGGTGTCAGGATTTTTACGATGCGGAATACTACAAAATAAGTCCAGTAAAAAATCCGTTAGGACCTGATTCTGGCTACACCCGAGTACTGCGCGGTGGTTCATGGTTAAGTATCAACCCGAAGTATTTAAAATGCTCATCCCGATTAGAGCTCAAACCCTTTGTTCAAGATCGCTACTATGGTTTCCGCTGTGCAAAAACTCCTTAGCATTGCTGTTTTTGCATCGCTCATAGGATTTCATAACAATCAATCAATAGGACGGTTTCTTATTCAACCTCTTGTTGCAGATACTGTTCAGCAAGAGACAAAAACTACTGATGATTCAAAACAATCAAAACCAGGTTCCGGCGCAGGATTCATTTCTCTGGAGCGGAGAATGGAACGCGATACCAATGTCATAAAATTTAAACATTACGATCCTCTGGATACGATTGAATCTACCAATCTTCAGCATGACCAGCAAAGTCAATCCTTCCAGGAACAAGACTCCGGATTAACGCTCTTGCGGGTCAATAGATTAATTCAAAAGATATCCCTGGATAAGGATACTTATCAGCAGGGCGAAATTGCCAATCTCGATGTCACTGCAGTATTACCTTTGGAAAGTCCTAAAATAAATTTTTTGTATAAAACCTATAAACTTTATCCGCAATCTCATAATATCTATAGAACAATATTAGCAGTGCCCATGCAGACTGACCCCGGCAAATATTACATGACACTAAGTTATAAAGAAGAAGGTAAGCAAAAAACCCTTCAAATGCCATTTACAGTAATTCCTGGTAATTTCTCTGAAGAGGATACTGCTGAGCTTGATATCAGTATTCTCACAGAGGAAACTTTTGAAATGTTGAAATACGAAGGAAATTATTTTGCCCGAGCCTATAATACAAATCCGGATTCACTACTATATGATGGCGATTTTATCTGGCCATGTTCAGGAACCATTACTGGACTTTATGGCACGCCCCGGCGCTACAATGAAGATCTGGGTAAGTGGTCGCACAAAGCAGTGGACATTGCTAATGTGGTAGGCACTGAGGTTTTCGCGGCTAACCATGGTGTCGTTACGATGGCAAAGAATTTAGATGTGCACGGTAAGAGTATTGTTATTGCCCATGGTCAGGGCATTCACACCGTGTATATACATCTGGATTCGATTTGTGTGGAAAAAGGTGATGAAATAAAGAAGGGTCAGTTAATAGGAAAACTGGGGAAAACAGGGTTATGTACAGGACCAAATCTTCACTGGCAGGTAATGGTAAACAGGGTTGCTATTAATCCGAGATACTGGCTTGAGGGGAAACCCGAACTTAAAGATAAGCAGTGGGTGCAATATAAACAGCCCGAAAAATGAGCTGTCTTTGATAATGCCACTCAACTGATTTGGTTGTCAAATAAAAAGAAACTTTTAGTGGTTTAATCAATCTGGGTCTTGAATGGGGTCGTACCTTTCCTATATCTTGCTGATTAGGTCAGTCTATAACTCCAAATCTTCCTCCAACTGATATACGGAATGATACATCAGTTTCACCATTGCCTGAAATAATGACTGCTGGTTCAGCAAAAAGAGTCGTTCGTTGATTTAATGGGTAATTTAAACCCAACCCGCCTTGAATTGAATAATGTGTCTTTGGGTCATCTCCAGTTTCGCGAGTCTTTAAACCAATACCTGAATGTACATACAATTGTAAACCTTTCATAGGGAGATATATGAATGCATCAAGTGATCCTTCGCGATTAAAATGAAATGTCGTGGGATCAAAACGGATTTCAGTAAGATTAAACCTAAAGCCGACACTGCGTAGTGGGTTGACTACAACTTCAACACCGATGCCAAATTGGACATCTTCATTTATATAGAGACTTGCCTTTGGTCCTATTTCAATCAATGCCCTTTTAAAAATCTTGGCATCCACAGATGAAATAATAAACAGCATCGCCATTATTATGAAGACTTTTTTCATCATTTCCTCCTTTTTATTGTATAGTTGATTATAATAAATGAAATATTTTTTATCGTATTCCTTTCAATTTCCATAACTCCTCTGAATAAATTCTATATAAATATTAATGTTTGTCAATTGATTTTTGAGAGCGATGAATACTTTTTCAGAGCTCTCTACCAAAATACTTGACAGGATTGAGGTTGTATAACTACACAGGGACGAAACGAAAAAGTACGGTGTTCTACATAGTTTTAACGCAGGGGAGATGACCCTATTTTGGTTCAAATACCTAAAAAAACTAAACCCCGTTAGAGATAAATAGCAAAACCTTATGTTCTACACGTATGTTCTTCAGATTTAATTTTCTAACGGAGTTAAAACGTTTCCTATCTCTAACGTGGAACCAAACTAAAGAAACTAGATGAACCAGATCAACCAAAATTGATTTGACCCCATTTCCTCCCCGCACAAAGTGAGTGCCTATCTGGAAGAAATCATCTTTCTTAATATGGGGATCGAAGCGATAAGTATAATAAAGGTGCTCAGTTTGAACATAAACACTACAGCACAGGTTTCTAAAAGACCGAGAATCGGTAAAAGAACAACACCACCAAGAACTCCACCAAGCCATCCACCAACCAGATCGGTTCCATATAGCAGACCGGCAGTGCTGCTAAGTTCTGGTTTGCCTTTTATAGACAAATATATCTTATTTGCCAGAGGAAATTCAAGCCCAATCAAGAGTCCAGAAACAAATGAAAGGAGAAGAAATAAAATAGGTCTGCTTAAACAAAAATCAGTATTAAGAAAAATTAAAGGCAGGACAATGGAAAAGACAATTATGCATATTTCTATTCCTGAGAAGAGAGTAAAATATTTTTTTATGTGTTCTAAAAGAGAAGTTACAATTAGGCAACCTATGGCAATTCCTACCATAAGTGCTGAGACTATTATGCCAATCCAGTAAAATACATAGCCATAAAGTGTTTGAAAGGCAAAGATTAGGACAAGATCAAATAGCATTCCAGCAAAACCAGTGGTTAATATACATAGAGGAATGGCAGCCTTAGATATGCTCTTAACCTTAATCTGAATAAATAAAAACAAGAGTGTAAATACTATTAGCAAAATAAGAAAAGTTCGCAGATTTATCCTTTCAAAATATCTAAATAGTCCTCTGAGCTGAGGCGAGAAAAGCGCATTCCAATAGGCAAGGCTGTAAAACACACCAAGAGGGTGGAAATCTTTATTTATTCTGTTAGTCCCGTGTTCGAGTGATTCCAAAAACCAATTACTCCATCGTGAGTGTAATTTGTATTCAATATGGGCTGGCGTAAGCAGTCTTACTTGTAAATCCCTTTTGTTTAATCGCTGGATGAGTTCTTTGTGGTTGATTAAAGAAATATCTTCAGATTGAGAAGCAAGATATAGGTTTGCACCATCGCCAGGGATTATCTTTATATATGAAAAGACATCTTTAAGTGTATTGAGTATACATAAATTAAGGTTCTTCAATTCTTCACCTAAATAAGTTAAAGAACCAGGCAGGTTAAAAACCAATATACCTTCTTGTTTTAGTCTGCTTTTAGCGAGTAAAAAGAATTCTTTGGTAAAGAGTCGGTTCACCTGCAAATCCTGGGGATCGGATAAACCAATCAGGATTATATCATATTTATTAGAGGTCTTTTTAATAAAATACCTACCATCCAAATAAAGGATATTTAACTTAGGGGAGGTGAGTTCAGTATTGGTCAATGGTGTAGAATATCTTTTTACCACCTCCAATATTAATGGGTCAAGTTCAACATAGTCTATCCTCTCTACAGGATGTTTTAAGACCTCATTTATTATGCCACCTGCACCGCCACTGATAATAAGTATCTCCTTTGGTGCGGCATGAAAAAGCATGGTTAAATGTACAAACTCCTCCATAAATGCTATATCCGGAGTTGGTGTTGTTATTATAGGAATGCCATCAGAAAAAATAGTATATTGTTCTTGTCTTTTTGTAACCACGACATTACCATAGATAGAATTCTGATAATGAACAACATTCTGTCCTTGCCACTGTTTTGCTATTGAAAGTCTTTGAATATTATCTGCGCCATTTGTCGATAGTATGAGGCAAAATAAGAGTATAAGTACTACAGATATAAATCCTAAAATTTTGGTCAATTTTTGTGCATTACGCCAAAATTGACCTAATAGAATAGGACACATAATGAGATTTAATATTGCTATTCCTAAGGCGATTTTCATGGAATGGAAATAGGGGATGAGGAGATAGGTAAAAAAGATACCACCTATAAGCGTGCCGATCGTCTCGTAAATATAGACTTTGCCGATTGATGTAGCACCTTGAGAACCCCTATTCAAGTAATCATATATTGAACAGCCAAAAGTGAACAATGCTCCATGTGTAATGCTTACAAGAACAAGGATAAAAAATGATGAAAAGAGCATTGGTAATATACCCAATGCTTCACCAGACGTGACACCTATAATCCCCTTTAAAGTTCTACTTAAATATATTGCTACAGGAAAGCAAATAGAAAAGAGTAATTGAACTCCAACAAACATCTCAATCTTGTGCTTTTTATGCTCAATTCTTTTTCCCAAAAAGAATGCACCCAATGCCTCCAGGATAAGCCAATTTGCGAGAATTATTCCTATTGACAATTCATTGCCATGAAAGGTTATTAATAATTCCCTTAAGAGCAAAACTTGCGCAACAATACCACTGAAGCCCATTGTAAGTATTGCAAATATAGTGCGTGTTTTCATAAACCTGTATTCAAGCTAAGCTTTGCATTAGCTCAGCTAAATCCAAATGCAATAATTACCAGATTCCGGGAATCGAATAACCGCAGAATTTACACTTACCGTTCTTTACATTGTTTTTCAGGACTTGAAAATGGACACGATGGATTATGCGTTTCTGGCAATTAGGACAGAAAGTGGAGTTTAGCTCATGGCCTGGCACATTACCGATCGTAACATATTGTAGACCCGCATCTTTGGCAATCCGGTGTGCCTTTTCCAAATCCTTTATTGATGTTGCAGGTATGTTTGTGAGTTTATAATTTGGAAAGAAGCGAGAAAAATGTAATGGTACATCATCACCTAAATGTTCTTTGATCCAGAGGCACATCCTTTTTATATCATCATGATTGTCATTCAAGCCAGGTATAAGAAGATTCACAATCTCAAGCCACTTGTTTTCCTCTTTTATAATCTCTAATGTTTTCATGCACGGTTCCAATTTGGCAGAAGAGGTATTCTCATAAAATTCGTTGGTAAATCCCTTTAAATCAATAGTCACTGCATCAGTAAATTTTAGCAATTCTTTTAATGGTTTTGGGCTCATTGAGCCATTTGAATGAAACAGTATGTTGAGCCCTTTTTCTTTTGCAATCTTTGCCATATCATAAACATATTCATAAAATGATGTGGGTTCATTATAGGTAAAAGAAAGCGTAGGTATTTTCTTGCTTATCGCAATATCAACACCCTGCTCAGGTGTAAGTTCATAGATATAATCCATCTCCTCGATTGACTTCTGGGAAAGATGCCAATTATGACAAAATTTACAGCGAAAATTGCAGCCAGCAGTACCAAAACAGAGAATTTCAGTTCCCGGGAACATATGATAGGCAGGTTCTTTTTCTATTGGGTCTATGTGAACGGCTGAGGGTCTGGAATGAACCAAACTATAAAGTTTACCATCAATATTTACCTTGTTGCGACAAAAACTCCTTTGTTCCTGTTTTAATACACAACCACGAAAACAGACCTCACACTGGACCACGTCTTTATCTAATCTTTTATAAAACATTGCTTCTCGCAATGACCCTTTATCCATTGTTAATTTCTTATCTCCATTAAATAAATTGAATAACCTCTTTCCCAATCCTATACCTATTAAAAAGATACTTCCTTTTCTTAAAAAATCACGACGCGAAACCTCTTTTTCAAAAAAATTTTCTGCTAAAAAACCTTTGTGTGCATTAACTGATTTTTGATAGGCCTTCATCATTTCTCTTTATTAATTCATTATATTAAGATATTATCATGAGTCAACTATAGAGCAGTAGGGTCAAATCTCTACCCCGGTGAAATACTGGTAGATTGCACGGGGCGAGCTTTGAACATAACTTTGTTCCATGTTTCTTATTCTATGATTTTGAGCCACGATATTTATTTTCCAGTTTGATTCTTCCCTGTTTCGCTATTGCCATTTTAATGTTCCTTTGTTTTTATACATTTTATTAAATTCTTCATTTCAATTATGCTAATATTTTTAACCTACCTTCGTTTGCAACGGGGATTTGACCCCATTTCGCATCCTCATTCATATGCCATTCTTGAATCATAAAAGATTTTCTCTTCTTTAATTCGACCTTCTTCAAGTACAAAAAGGGATGCTCCTCTGATTGAATAGTCTTTACCTGATCGAATAGATTTCCCTGCCCAAGTCCACTCACCTGCAGCTCTGTTTCCTAAGTTGAAGAAACCTACATTAGAAAATGAGACTTCTGGCATTGAAAATAATCGATCAAAGTATTCCTTCAGCACTGCCTTATCAGTAATCCGATCTCCGCTCGATGTGTCTTCAAAAACAAATTCATCCGCGTAGAGCGAAACAAGGGTTTCTGAATCACGAGCGACAAGAGCTTGTTCCACGCGCTCTAGAACATTGATAGACATCTCCGTGTCTCCTAATTTCATAACTCCTCCTCAAAAATTGTATATAGATTTTGATATTTGTCAATTGATTTTTGAGAGCGATGAATACTTTTTCAGAGCTCTCTACCACAATACGTGACAGGACTTAGGTTATACAACTACACAGGGATGAAACGAAAAAGTACGGTGTTCTACATAGTTTTAACGCAGGGGAGATGACCCGACTCGGGTTCAAATACCTAAAATCCAAAATTACTAAAATACCTAAACAAATCAAATAAACTAAAGAAACCAGAATCGATTTGACCCCACTTCGTCCGTTTTTAAGCAGCGAGGCTCATTTTCTCATTTAGTCAATTGACTAAATGAGAAAATGATAATATCGCATGGCTGAGTTTACTATTACGCCCCCACACCAATATATTGATGTGGGGGCAAGCCTTATCACGGAACCGCAAAAGCCGCAGGGGACGCAGTTCAGTGTAGGATAACCAAGGATTTTGAAGTTTTGCTATCAGGTGTTTCAAGCAAAAGAAAGTAGGTACCCCGGCTAAGTCCTTTTGTGTTCAGATTAATATTATATTTTCCTGCACTCATATGTTCCCGCATAATCTTTTTAACCAGTTGACCTGCAGTATTATATAATTTCAATGAAACCATGTCTGATGTAGAGAGAGAAAAGGAAATCTTTGCACATCGAGAGACTGGGTTAGGTAGAATTGTCAATTCTGTATTGGGTCTCTCTATACATGTATTTTCTTTTATACCTGTATATAAAAACCAGTACATGTCATAGTAGAGCTGTGCCCATTTGTCAACTGGAACAAGGGCAGTATCTGGTGGGTCGTCAGCATCTTCCCGGCTTGCACACATAACACCAACCAGCATTCTTACTACCTCATCAGGCTCAAGGTCAAATGGCCCACTCGACATTAAGTATCTCTGGTCATCAGGGTCAGGGATTATTGTATCATAGGGCTCGTATTGACCTGTCTGAATATTATAGCCGGCAAGGGTTAAATAACGTTCCGGGTCAGTATGTGGTTCGATATCAAGAGTAAACCTCCTGTATGCTGTCATTCCTAATTGAGGATTTTCTGATGCATCGCGCCAGTCAGGCACGCCATCATTATCTACATCCCACATCTCTGGCGGTAAATTGTTCCAGTAATATGAACTGTCCCTTTCATACTGATCAGGAATACCATCATTATCCTTGTCCTGACCCCATTCTAAGTCAAATGGGGTTTGTAATAAATCAATCCCGATTACTCCTGGGAAGGAATTCCACCCTGTTTCCTCTTCGTCCTGCCACTGGTATGCAACATCATCAATAATAATCGTATCACTATTAATAATGTATGTACGTTCAATGATAAATGTGCATATGTCATTACCCACTCCTGCTTCATTACCAATATCACAATCCGTAGCAATGCCCAGATAACAATTGTGAAGATTATGTCCTGAAACATTTTTTATATCATAGGTCAAGAAAATCATGTCTTCTACTTCAATTATGTCCCAGTCATAAACAGTTTGATAAACTTCAATACCAATTGGTCTTGTATCTCCAGGCATATGATAATTAGAATCACAATCATTAAAACAACACCAGGAATCCTGATGCGAAACAGTATCCTGGGGTGCCATGGGAAAAGTATCTTGCGGAGCAGGCCAGTTTGCAGGATACATATATATGATGGCATTGGGATGATTAATCGGCATGTTGTTAAGACCGGGAACAAACTCGGATTGTCCACTTGACGGACCATAACCAATTGTCACAAGTGTATCACCAGTTAATGAATCGATTGTTCCAAACCATATGCCCGCACCCCAAATATAATTTTGGTTCGTATATGCAGGCCACCAGCAGCCATAATTACTACCGGTTTCATCCTTGCCAAATTGGCCAAAGTTTGATATGCACATCTCCACCTGGTTTATATTATGTCTTATTACCTGGAATTCACGGCAAGATTGTGCTCCAGTGTTGGTATTTGCACCAAGGCAAACTGCCATACTTAGTATAAGAAAATACTTGTTCATAAATCCTCCTCTTCTCTGTTTATCATAAC
>SOIY01000209.1 GCA_004376785.1 Candidatus Stahliibacteriota bacterium
GAAATTCTCTTTTTCATATCGCTTCTAATCCATCTGTAGTGACGATAGTTCATATCTATCTCTGAAGTATGGCTGGAACAGTACTTATAACCGGGGCAACCGGTTTTATTGGCAAAAATCTTATTCCTGCACTTATAAAATTCCAGAAGATAAAAATACTCGTCAGGGAAACATCTAATATTGAGTTATTTAAAAAAAATACAAAGATTGAAATTACCTATGGTGAATTAGAGAAAGACGAAGGAATTGAACAGGCATTAAATGGCGTAGATACTGTTGTCCACTGTGCAGCAAGGACAATAGGGAAAAATTTTATCGAATATTACCGAACAAACACTGCTGGTACAGCAAATTTAATCAGGGCAATGAATAAAAAAAAGATAAAGAAAATCTTATATTTGAGCTCCCATGCTGTTTGTGGCTCCTGCTATGAGAAAAAACCTATCAAGGAGATTGATCAACCAAATCCAGTCTCATTTTACGGCATGACCAAAAAACTTGCCGAGGATATAATAATAAACAGTGGAATAAATTATATAATTCTCAGATCAGTATCTGTATATGGACCATACGACATGGAAATCTTAAAATATATAGAATTATTGAACCAGGGCATTAGTCCAATTATTGGTTTTGGCAAAAAGTATATTAACCTTATTTTTATTACTGATTTAGTAAAATTGATTATAACCCTCATCAGGGCAGATAAATTCAGTAACCAGATTTATTTTGTTAATGACGGCAATTGTTATTCACATAAAGACCTGTTAAGAGAAATAGCGAATATATTAGGTAGAAAAAGTCTTAATATATATATTCCAGAAACAATAGCCCTGTTTTATGGTTTATTAAATGACATATTTTTGCCTCAACAAAAAAGACTTATCTGGCGGGATAAAGTTAAAGAAATGGCAAGAAAATACTGGCTGTGTAGTAATGAGAAATTAAGAGCCGAGTTCAATTTCAATCCCAGATATACCTTTAAACAGGGTATGAAAGAGACGGTTGACTGGTACCGAGCCCACGGGTTTTTGAAATAATTATGTGGTTGTGGGGTCAAATCTCTACTTTGAACATAGACAACAAGAAAAATATTCCTATAGTATATTTACGAGTAATGGAATCTGGTGTCGTATGTGGGATTCTTACCGAATTATTATATAAGTATAACGCTTTGTCGGAGACAAAAATTGGTCAACTATTAGGTAGTATTGATTATGGTGCAGTTCATCAGCTACGCAGGCGTAGAAGTTGAGCGTGTACTTAAAAAGTTATGTTCAAAGTAGAGATTTGACCCCATGTGTGTTCTTGACAGGTAGTAAAATATAATTATAATCACGTTAAGGAATGAAGTTATGAGTTGGTATGCAGCCTATACAAGACCCAATCACGAAAGGATTGTCGATAAACTACTTAGAGAAAAAGGCATTGGTACTTTTCTACCTCGGATCATGGTGCCAAGCAGACGCCGAGATAGAAAAGTATTAATAAACCGGCCTCTATTTCCTAACTATCTTTTTGTTGAATTGAATCAAGTCAGGGGAAATTGGATGAAAGTTTTTAGAACTTCGGGTTTAGTACGAATATGTGGTAATGAAAAACCAACACCAGTACCAGATGAGGATATAGAATCGATTAGAATTTTTGTAAATGGTGATAGAAATATTTTTCCGCTGCCCTATCTCAAGGTAGGTTCAAAGGTCGAAGTAGTTTCTGGACCATTGTCTGGAGCAATAGGTATACTTGTTAAGGAAGATCTCCAAAAAAGAAGACTCGTCGTTTCGATTGAATTAATGGGGCAATCAGTTGCCGCCTCATTATATGACGACGAGGT
>SOIY01000246.1 GCA_004376785.1 Candidatus Stahliibacteriota bacterium
AATTATTCTAGTCAAGAGACTTGCTTTGTCAAGGTTTGTTGCCGAGATGTTTTTTTTATTTTTAACAGAACCCACAGATCATAAAGTACTTGACTGAATAGAATATAAGAATATAATAATAATAGTTAGATGACGAGTTTGTTAAGCATTTTTCAGCAATTTTCTTTGGTATAATTTTAAGTAGTGAAAAAGGGAGAAGTTGTGAAAAAAGTGCACCTTTATGAAGTAAAATTGATAGACGGCACAATTCATCGGGGCGAAATTGTATATAAAGACGATAAAACAATACGACTCAAATTACCGGACAAAAAGATAATACTCTTATCTAAGAACGGAATAATGCTGATCAAAGATTTAGGCTGGCGAAACATAAGACTGAAATAGTAATTAGATTATTAATAAGCCTCTAAGCTTTTTAATACTTTTTTCAAATGAAAAGAAGGAGGATTCGCAATAACTGTAGGATAGAGGCTAGGGGCTTATCCTAATGATAAATGAAGCAAAATATAAAAAAATGGGGTAGATGTGGTTAAGTTAAGATACTGTTATTTCAGTTCTTCTTCTATAATCTGGTGCTGATATAATTTCCAGTACAGCTCTTTTTTCTTGAGTAGTGAATTATGGGTTCCTTGTTCAACTATCTCACCTTGATCCAAGACATAAATATAATCGCAGATTGATAAGACTGAAAGCCGGTGCGAGATTATAACTATTGTAGTATTTAGGGATTTTGATAATTGATTTATCAATTCCTTTTCGGTTTCAGCATCAAGGTTTGAAGTTGCATCATCAAGAATGAGAATTCTGGGGCGGTCAAGAATTGCCCTGGCAATTGCAATTCTTTGTTTCTCACCACCAGACAGTTTTAATCCTCTTTCGCCAATAGTTTCATCTAATCCTTTTGCTTGATTCTTTATAAAATCTTCAAGTTGTGCAAGTTTGACCGCTTCATTTAATCTATCAGGCGTACAGTCTCTGCCAAAAATGATATTGTTGCGTATAGTATCTGAAAAAAGTGAAGGTTCCTGGGGCACGTAGCTCAATAACGATCTAAGTTGAGACAAAGGGATTTTCCTTATGTCAAATTTATCGATATTTACTCTACCTTGGGTTGGATCCACAATTCTCATTAGTAGTTTTGTGAGTGTTGTTTTTCCTGAACCAACTGTTCCAGCCAAACCGATTCTCTTGCCAACAGGGATTTTTATATTGATTTTCTCCAGGATTAATGGCGATTCCTTTGAATATTTGAAAGAGACCTTGTTCAAAGTCATTTCTTCAGGTACAATGTCCCGGGCTTTACCTGTATCTACCACATCAGCAGGAGAATCCTTTATTTGTTCGAGACGTTCACTTTGTACCTGAGCCCTTTTCTTCGAAACGAAGAAGTGCCCAATTCTTATCATCGGACCAAGAAGCAGTATGATATATGCATTGAATGCAATAAACTCACCGATTGTTAAATTTCCCTTGATAATAAAGATTCCACCAAACAGTAGAATAAAGATAATGCCGACTTCTTGAATTGACGAGAAGAGTGTATCTATTATTGTTTCTACTTTAATTACCTTGACAGCGGCTTCTATTCTCTTTTGTAGTATTTTCTTAAACTGATCATGATTTTTCTTCTCCATTGTGTATGATTTAATAAGTTTGATGCCTGAGAAACTCGAATGAAGATAGTTATTTACTTTTGCCATAGCATCCCGCCATTTGTAGTAGTATTTGTACATCATCGGGCTGACTTTTAGCCAGGCAAAGATCGCCAGACTCATCGGTATTACTGCGACGATAGTGAGCCAAAGATTGATTTTAATAAGAAAGAATAGAG
>SOIY01000056.1 GCA_004376785.1 Candidatus Stahliibacteriota bacterium
ATTATCCACATTTTCTGACAAAAGTCAAGGGTTGATAGGTTGACCGAGAATGCCGAAATTTACAGGAGTAGAGCCTTTAATTAATGGAAAAAGATGAAGTTAAGAAGCTGGGAAGTTCAGAAGTTCTGAACCTCATAACCTCAATACTTCAAAATAAGCGGGTGTAAAATTTAGAGCGTTTTATATATAAGGATTTTTACCAGATAATCGTATTCAATGTTCACAAATGAACCTATTTTGAGATTACCAAGAGTGGTATTGTCTAATGTAAAAGGGATTAAACAAACAGAAAAGATATTTCTGGAAATAGTATTAATGGTTAAACTAACGCCATTAATGCCAATTGATCCTTTGGGAATCAGATATTTGGAGCTTTTTGTGTTCACCTGGAAAAAATATTCATTTCCTTTTATACGTATCAATTTTCCAATTTCATCAACATGTCCTAAAAGGATATGACCGCCAATACGGTCGTTAATCTTTAATGCACGTTCGAGATTTACATAATCACCAACGCGCCAATCGGATAATGTTGTTATCCCTTTGGTCTGTCTCATTGCTTCTACAGAAAATCCTTTTTTATCTATGTCAGTAACTGTGAGACAAGTCCCCTGGATTGAAATGCTATCACCTTTTTTATTTTCAAGCCTGGACTGGATATGTATTTTTTTCACCTTCCCCTTTAATATCTTTGAAATTTTTCCTTTTTCTTCAATTATTCCCGTAAACATGATATAATAAATCCTCCCCGATTTTTACGGATTTTAGATCTGCGAGTTTAATTTCCTTAGAAATTTCATCAAAAAATTGTATTCCTCCATCAACAGTCTTTGGCGCGACAAAGAGAAATAACTCATCATATATTTTTTTATCAAGAAATTGCAAGAAGAGAATGGCACCACCTTCGATCAATAATGAACCAATATTTAATGATCCAAGTTTTTGGATAACTGTTTCTATGGGGTAATAATCTCCATCCAAAAAAATTAATTCAGTTCCTAAAAGATTTAATTTTCTAATCTTCTCAGAATCATTATTACGTTTTGTAATAATAATCCTTCGGCTGTTTCTTTTTAAAAAATTCGATTGCATCGGAATCTGCAGGTGTGGATCAATTACGACCCTTGCTGGATTATTTCTGCCCACAAGTCTATCAGTAAGATAAGGATTGTCAGCGAGTACAGTATTTATTCCAACCATTACTGCACCTACCTGACTGCGTAATGAATGTACAAATTTTCTTGATGGTTCAGATGTAATATATTTTTCTTTAAACCCGGAAATCTTACCATTTTTAGACGTAGCTATTTTTAAAATGATATAAGGAATTTTTGTTGTGATATACTTCTTATACCACAAATTCAATTGATTAGCCTGTTCAGATAAGACATTGAGTGTGACATCAATATTATTCTGTTTTAAAAATGCAACTCCTTTGCCATTAACAAGCGGATTGGAATCAGTCATGCTAATAACCACTCTTTTTATCTTTGTATTGCATATTGCCTCTACACACGGAGGCGTATGACCGACACAACAACAGGGCTCAAGATTTACATAGAGTGTAGCGTCTTGTGCTTTTGTTCCAGCATTAATAAGGGCACAGACCTCAGCATGTGCTTCCCCAATTTTCCTGTGAAAACCCTGGCCAATTATTCTGTTATTTTTTACAACTACTGCACCGACCAGAGGATTGATTCCGGTCCTTCCCCAACCTTTTTTAGCCAAAGAGATTGCCCTTTGCATGAACATTTCATCATACTCTTTTTGTATTTGCATAACTCCTGAAAGTATAATCGTCAGATATTAGAAGTCAAGAGAATGAAGGG
>SOIY01000118.1 GCA_004376785.1 Candidatus Stahliibacteriota bacterium
TTATGTTTGTATACTCAAGGATTTTTGCGACTTCAGGGATTGTTTTATCTATAGGTGGTAAACCGATCCTCTGTCGTTTTTTCAAGTCAAAGTCTTCAATTTCATAGAGTCTGCCGAGTCTCTTCAATAAATCGAGCTGTAATTTATATCCTTCAGGACAATAACCTTGCTCCACTGCATAATTTTTAATGGCATTAATTAGATCTGCTACCATTATACCCTGGGGACATCTTTCTGTGCACGCATGACAATGCGCACAGAACCATAAAAAAGGTGAGGATAAGACCTCATTTTTCATACCCAGAAGCGTAAGACGGATAATCTTTCTTGGATTATAACGTTCATCAAAATATCTTACTGGACAACTTGCTGCACAATCACTGCAGCCAAAACATTTGAGTAATCCTTCACCACCTTCTTTTTTGATGATTTCCCATTTAAAATTAGGGTCGGCATTTTTTAACTCTATCATAATGCTCCTTTATCCATTCAAATAGCTTGATTTACTTTTTTTATAGAACTAATAACACGAATGACAGTGAATTCAACGAATTTATGTACAACAGATAGATTCATAGAAATTTCAATTTCCTCTTATATTTATGCATGATATTAGCTGGAATTTGCTCCATTTGAAGTTTTATTATATTCAAAAAGTGCGTAATGTCAATAGCTCTGGCAGAGCTATATGATTACAGAGATGCAAAGATTAATTACAGCGATTTCTCAACCTGTACTTATCATGTAATCTGTTTTTTATCGCTATGCGCAATATGTTTCACCGTTTCTCCGTGTGGAGCGAAGCGACTTATTTGGCGTCGACTATGGTTTTCACAAAATCTTCAGGTTCAACACCAGGTGATTCAATATTCTTTTTATCATACACCTTTTCGATTTCTTTTTTAATAATTTCAGCATCAAAGTCTTTATTCTTCAGCGTATTTTCGACTTCAGATAAACCATTTTTTGGGAATAGATTAAAATCGCCGGAAACAACAATATCTCGAATGCGTTTTTTATTCTCGATTTCTTCGGCAGTTCTTATGAGCCCACCTTTTGCTTTATATAAACCATAGAGGATGTCAATACCTTCTTTAATTTTAACACCTTGAGGAATGCGTGGAGTCTTTTTAAACAGGAATTCATTAGACGTAAAGATTTGTTCAAGATCTCTCATTTTTCTTATTGCTTCGTCTTCAAGATTAACTGGTTCTAACTTGCCAGTGAGTTTCTCAAAACTTTCAACGAGTACACGTTTTATATCTTCGCGTGGTGGTATTTCACCGAGTTCGCGCTTCATCGTGGTGAGGTTTTCTTCCATACTTTTGTAGATTTTATCACGGAATTTTTCATCAGGTACTTTCAAGACTTTACTCATTGTTCTGTAGTCAAAATCAAGAAGGATTCCACCTACAAATACCATGGCATCACCAATATCACCGCCACCTTCGCCTGCAATCTTCTTTCCTTTATCAGTTATAATATCATTCTCAGCGCGGAATGAGGCATTAATGCCAAATTTTCTATATGTCTCACATGCTGGTTGGGAAAGGAGCTCAAATATTTTTTTTATATTTGTTGGGAACTTGGAATTTTTTTTGTTCCATATCATCTGGTAAAATATCTGGTTGCCATCAAGATATGTGGCGCCGCCGCCGACTTCACGGCGCATTACAGGTATGTCTTCGTTTTTGCAAAAATCCAAATCAATCTCTTTTTCTGCATCCTGGAAATAACCCACACTTGCCAGAGGTTGTGCCGGTGAAACAATGACAAGACCTTCATAACCAATCCTTGCCAGGACATGGAAGATCAACATCGAATCCTG
>SOIY01000034.1 GCA_004376785.1 Candidatus Stahliibacteriota bacterium
CGACCTTTGTATCCTGCCAAATCAAGATACAATTGAACATCACTAACTATATTTATGTTCTGTATTATCTGTGATGCATAGAATATACCTTCATCATAAGGTTCCAGTATAGTGAAGTTTGCACCTGAGTCAACGGTTTTCAAATCCAATGATTTCATAATTTCTGTGGGATCATTCTTAATATATACGAAGCCTCTTGTATACTTTGTGTACGGAGCAACGAGAGCTGCACCGGAAAAGAGTGTGAATGCATAATTCACCTTTCTTTTCAAACAATAATCTGCGATATCCCGTTCGATTTCTTTCACTGTTTTTATGCCGAAAAAATCGTACATTTTGTTCTTACGAAAAGTATATTTAGTACGCCATTCATCAAGAAGTTTCTGCGGACGCAGGAGGATAATTTCCCGCCTATCTTTCTGTGCATGTTCGAGATCAAATAGACGTTCTTTTACCTTATATGCCAGACCGATGCTCACATTAGCCTCTCTCGCCATTTCCTGTACCCGCCAAATTTTCTTGGGATTACACAGCATTATTCTGATAATGCGTGATGCCTTCTTGCTGAATATAGAACGCAATGCCCGTTTTTCAATTATGGGATTTGGATAATTCGTTCTTTCAATATAAACCCGGTCGAAATTTAAGAAACAGTTACCAGCTGTGTCGATATAACCAATTCCATTTTCTTTACATATTTCCGCGGTATCTTTAGTAATAAAGGGAGCACCTACTACGCCGTACGCATTTGGATACTGATGAGAGTATTCCTTTAACTGCTGAATTGCGCTTCTGACAATCCGTGGTTCTCCTTGGCGCCTTACCTCTACAATGAGCTGAGTTAATCCAGTTTCACCTCTGATATTAAAAATAAGATCTGCGCGACGGTAATCACTTATTCTTTCTTCTTGTGTAGTTTCTAGCCTAATGAATGGTATAGCTTTTAGCAACTTGTCCATCATAGCACGGATATCTTTTTCTAAGTTGTTATAATTATTATTTTTCATTTTTTACCAAGCTTTCACCATTATTATAGTTAAATATCCACTATTGTCAAGTGCTTTTTTCACTATATAGCGTTTTTCACCATTTGGTGAAAATGTAAAAAATAATGAAAAAATAAAAGGATGATTATGGGTGATTATGATTCAAGCATCTCAGTTTCGCAGCGCAGGTTCAAAAACTTCTCGTCAATGACAAAAACATTTTTTCCATTTCCTCAATTCCCCCAGTCTCCCCATCTCCGTGTCATTTTTCTACCCCGGCGTTATCGCAGCAACACATGAATAGACCTTTTCAGCACCGGCATTTTTAAGCACACGTGCACATTCGTTAATTGTTGCGCCGGTTGTCATAACATCGTCTATCAATATTATCGTTTTATTTTCTATTGTATTAGATTTTAAGGCAAATGCATTTAATACATTTTTCCTGCGCTTTTGTTCCTTCAATTTTGTCTGGCTCTTCGTATTTTTAATACGTTTCAGAATGTCATTCATTTTAATATTACATTCCTGGCTTATTATTTCTGATAATAATGCTGCCTGGTTATAGCCGCGCCTTAAATTCTTCCACCAGAAAAGGGGTACAGGTACTATTGTGTCGGCGTCTTTCAGAAAATAATCAGATTTTATAATACTTGCCATTGCCCTGCCTAAAAAAACAGCGAGTTTAGTCTTTTTGCGATATTTTAGATGGTGAATAATCTTATCGTACGGTGGGATAAACAGCATGAATGCGCGTCCATAATCAATATAAATCTTTTTTTTACAAAATCGGCAAGGATTTCTTTTTTTTATTGGTCTGCCGCAGAATCGGCACAAAGGCGGCTTTACCTCTGGTATATAATCGAGGCAGTTATTACACATCAGACCAGTGTTGATTTCTTTATTACAGATTAAACAATTTGGAGGTAGGATAAAATCTAAACCCGACTTTAACGTATCTGAAAGAGTCTGTTTTATCCAAAACAGACTCTTTTGATTACACAGATTTACCCTGTTAAAAATATCTTTCAAATGAGCTCTTCACTTAGAAATTCTGTTATTTAACAGGCTAATTTATAGATGACACAGATAATCAAGAATTCGTTTTTTTTAACACATTCTTTGAACATGCACTTATATAAATTACTGCTCCGACGATAATTAACGCTAAAGCTATTACATGATTTATCCAGATATTTGCACTGTCTTCATAATAGCGGATAAAGTTTATACCAAAGCGGAAGGCGCCATGAAACATCAGGTAGAAAGAGAATATTTCGCCCCGAGAGTGTGGTTTATTAAGTCTATTATTCAGAAAGAAGAATAGTGCTAGACCAAAGAGTGATGTATAAATTTGTGTGGGGTGTAAGGTTAAATCTCCTACAGGAGATGCTCCGGCAACACAATGGGCAGGAAATTTTATTGCCCATGGTAAAGTTGATGGCGTGCCAAAGCAACAGCCATTTAAAAAGCAGCCGATACGTGTGAAAAATACACCAATAGCTATTGCTGGCGCAACAATATCAGCAACCTGGAGAACTGATATTTTTTGTTTCTTTAAATAAATCATGCCGGCAAGAAAGCCGCCAATAAAACCGCCAAAAAACATCATGCCGCCTTCCCAGATTCTGATGATACCGAGAATGTCATGTTCGTATTGTCCCCAGTGAAACATGACATAAAGAATTCTTCCGCCAATGATAACACCGAGCATAAGGTAGAATGCCAGATTTTCTATAATTACTGGTGGAATATCCGCTTTCTTTGCTGCCCTTTTCGCATATATTATGGCAAAAAGGAACGATACTACGAGCATTATCCCATAAGATGGGATTGCAATATCACCAATTTGAATAAGCACCGGTCTCATTTTTCTTCTTTTGGTTTTTCTTCCACTATACGCTTGATGATTTCTTTAGGAGCTTCTTCTAAGTGGTGGAATTTCATATTGAAATAACCTCTGCCCTGTGTCATTGAACGAAGGCTTGTAGAATACTTATACATTTCAGCTTCAGGAACCAGTGCCTTGATTTTTTGAATCTTGCCTTCTCCTTCCATTCCCATGATCTTACCGCGTCGGCTATTCAAATCGCCCATAACATCACCCATAAATGCCTCAGGTATGAATATCTCCACCTCACTTATAGGCTCTAACAAGACCACGCCTCCCTTTTCAGCGTTTGATTTTATCGCCATGGAAGCAGCGATTTTAAAGGCTATATCTGAGGAGTCTACAGGATGGTATGAGCCTTCAAAGACTTCGACTTTGATGTCTGTTATCGGGTAACCTGCGAGAATGCCTTTTTGCAGAGTTTCTTTAACGCCCTTTTCAACAGAGGGAATATAACGAGATGGTATTTTGCCACCGACAATTTTATTAACAAATTCAACACCAGCTCCTCGTTCCAATGGTTCAACCCTGAGCCAGCAATCGCCATATTGACCATGTCCACCCGTCTGTTTTTTATACTTTCCTTGTGCCTTAGACTTTTTGGTAAAAGTTTCACGGTATTTCATTCTGGGTTTAGTGAGATCTACGCTAACTCCGTATTTTCTCTCCAATCGTGATAAAATAACAGCTAAGTGCAATTCTCCTATACCTGATATAATGAGCTGTTTTATCTCGGGGTCAAAGGCAAAAGTGAATGTCGGGTCTTCGTCACGGAGACGCGCTAATCCGCTTGCTACTTTTTCTTCATCACCTTTTGCCTTAGGTACAATTGCCATAGAGATTGAAGGAGCAGGAAATTCAATCTTTGGTAATGAAGCCTTTATATTGCTTGCTACCAGTGTGTCACTCGTATGTGTGTTTTTCAGTTTAACTAAACCGCCAATCATCCCGCTTGTAAGCTGGCTGGTTTCCTTTTTTTCTTTTCCTTTAATCGAGAATATTTGATTTATTTTTTCATCGCTTGATTTTGTAGAATTCTTAACTATGTCACCACTTTTAATCGAGCCGCTCAATACTTTTAAATAGCATAATTCACCAACATGTGGTTCTACTGTTGTTTTGAACACGTAACCAAGAAAAGGAGAATCATCACTGCGCTTTATTTTTTGACTATCTATTTCAATATCAGGCAGCAGATCAGACTGGGGCATAAATTCAATAACTGTGTCGATAAGATTTTGAATTCCAATGAGTTCAAGCGCATCTCCTGCAAGGCATAAAGCTACCTTGCCTTCGGTAATGCCTTTTTTCATTACATCCAAGCATTCACTCATCTCAATTTTTTGACCTTCGATATATTTGTTCATTAAAGCTTCGTCAGTATCAGCAGCTGCCTCAATAATTTTGTCAGTGTACTGAGAGACTTTTTCCTTTATTTGTGCAGGGATCTCTTCTTCTTTACCTTTTGCTCCGAATCCCTTATTTTTTATGATGTCGGCTACACCACTAAATTTTTCAGCTTCGCCTATTGGTATGGTTAATGGTACGATACTCCTCTTTGTGATTTCGCTGATTGCCGAAAATATTTTGTAGTAATCTGCATCTTCTTTTTTTAATTTGTTTATGAAAAAAATCAAAGGTAAATTTTTCTCATCTATCTTTTTCAAAAGTCTTTCTGTCCCAACCTCAATTCCTGCTACAGCATCGATCACCATTACTGCACAATCGACTGCTTGTACACCACTTATTGCTTCGCCAATAAAATCAGAATATCCTGGTGTGTCAATAAGATTAATAATAATGTTTTTATAGTCAAAGGTCGCTAATCCTAAATTGAGACTACATGCTCTTTCCATCTCTTCTGGGTCGCAGTCAAAAGCAGACGTTTTTTCACTAACCTTACCAAATCTGGTATTAGCGCCAGCAAGAAATAAAAATGCATCAGCTATCGTTGTTTTACCACTGCCCGCGTGTCCGAAAAAGCCGATGGTTCTAATACCTTTTATTGCCATTTGTCACCTCCCTTAATACGATGTTTTTGAAACAGCGATGGTAAGTTCATCACTTAACAGTTCGCTGATTAAATTGAGAGAACCATGATAAGTTGTTTTTCCTTTTTTTACCAATACGCCACCAATAATTTCATTACTTGTACATACCTTAAAATTTAGTCCTTGTTTTTCCATAAACTTTTCTAAATCCGGACCATGTTTTTTCCAATCCTGTTTGCTTATTATCAATTCACCCTCATTCTCTCTGCTCGTTTTGATCAATGCCTTTAGAAAGTCGAGGTACTTTTTATGCTCGGGTAATTTGTTCAGTGCTTGTTTTATGGCTTCCTTGATGAATTTCTGTTTTTGCGAGACAATCTTTCTATTAAATTCTAACCTTTTTTGTGAGACGGTTCGCAGAATTTCTGTTTTTTTAACGGCTTCAACCTCATTCTCGATCTGCGCCTTTTTTGCAGCTATCTTTTCGCCATATTCTTTCTTTATCTTTGCTGCCTCTTTTTTATAGTTATCAAGAATTTCTTTTGCCTCTTTTTTGGCGTCTGCGAGTATTTTATCAGTGACTTTCTGTGTAGACATTTTATATTTTCATTTGAACAACTGCTAATATAGTAACTATTAAACCCAAGACTGCATAGAACTCAACAAGAATTCCATAAATCATTGCTTTTGCTGCTTCAGTCGGTCTCTTTGCGACCATTTCAACACCAGCAGTACATACCTTGCCCTGCCATATTGCTGATACAAGACAAGCGATCGCAACAGGCATGGCTGCAAAGAAAATTTGTAGACCCTGGGACATGGTTAAGGAAACGAGTTCGCCGCCAAATATGCCGATTTTCATCATGACCATAAATGCACCAATAAAACCATAAACACCCTGGGTTCCGGGTAAAGCAACAAGGATCAACAAGCTGCCAAATTTTTCCGGGTCTTCACTCAATACACCATTTGCTGCCTGAGCAGCATAACCAATACCTATTGCTGAACCGATTCCACCAAGTATTGCAGCAAGTGCTCCACCTGCAATTGCTATAGCTAAACCAAAAGACTCCATTTTACCTCCTAATAGTAATAAATACCTAAACCCAGCCC
>SOIY01000267.1 GCA_004376785.1 Candidatus Stahliibacteriota bacterium
GAAAGGAGAATAATATGCCATCTTTATCAAAAATAAATGCATCAGCCGCAACATTAACAAAAAATAGAACTGAAGATTCGATTGTTCCGCTTAGCGGAATGTGTACGACTTGTGTAGACGGCTGTATTGGAATGTGTGAAATAGGCAAATCTGCGTACCGCGGTCACGAGGTCATATACCCACAGCCATTTGGTATCATTACTGCAGCTTCGGAAAAAAACTATCCAGTCGATTATACTCATTTTAATATTATGGGAACGGCAGTCGGAGCCATTGGCATTGAAGCAGACCCTGATAAGGCAATCTTTCCAAATGTAAATTTGGAACAAAAAATTGGTGCCAACAAAGGTATTAAGGTTAAATTTCCGGTTGTTATTCCAGGATTGGGTTCAACCAATATTGCTAAGAATAACTGGGAAGGATTGGCAATAGGTGCAGCTCTATCCGGTATAATGTTAACGATTGGTGAAAATGTTGTCGCAATGGATATGACCAGTAAAATCACAAACGGCAAAATTCTAAAGGCTCCGGACCTGGAAAATCGTATAAAACTCTATAAAGACTGGCAAAGAGGCGGCTATGGTATGATAATTGTCCAGGCAAATGTGGAAGATACAAGACTTGGTGTACAAGAATATGCTATTCAAAAATTGGGTGTTGAAGCTGTTGAACTGAAATGGGGACAGGGTGCAAAGGATATAGGTGGTGAGGTTAAGATTAAAGATCTTAAAAAAGCTCAGATACTGAAAAAACGTGGCTATGTTGTGCTACCAGACCCACTTGACCCAGATGTTATTAAGGCATTTGAAAAGAGGGCATTTTCAGAATTCGAAAGGCATTCCAGAATTGGTATGGTTGACGAAGAATCATTCATTAAAAGAGCTGAAGAACTACGCAATGCTGGTGCCAAATATGTATTCTTAAAGACTGGCGCTTATCGTCCAGCAGACCTTGCCCGTGCTGTAAAATACGCATCTAAAGCAAAATTAGACCTTTTGACTGTTGATGGCGCTGGTGGTGGTACTGGTATGAGTCCATGGCACATGATGAATGAATGGGGTATGCCACCTGTAGAAATTCACTCACTCACCTATTTCTATGCAGATAAGCTTGCTAAAAAGGGAGAGTATGTTCCAGATATTGCTTTTGCCGGTGGTTTGGCTTTTGAAGATCAAATATTTAAAGCATTAGCACTTGGTGCACCTTACACAAAAATGGTTGGCATGGCACGTGGTCCCTTATGTGCAGCAATGGTCGGCAAAACAATTGGTAAGAAAATTGACGAAGATGAAGTACCTGTATTTATTGAACGATTTGGTTCAAAAAAGGAAGAGATATTTGTAACTGCATCCAAACTAAAGAAAGAATTGGGTAAAGACTTTGACCGTGTTCCTGCAGGTGCATTGGGCGTATATACTTATATAGAAAGACTTGCACAAGGGCTCAAGCAATTGATGACTGGTAGTCGAAAATTCGCCCTCAAACACATTACACGGGATGACATTGCAGCATTGACAAAAGATGCAGCCAATATCTCTGATATTCCTTATGTAATGGATGTAGATAAAGAAGAAGTGGAGAAGATACTAAATGGATAGTAGATAATAGATGGTAGATATTTGATAATTTAATAAAAAAGGGGCACATAATGTGCCCCTTTTTCTTTCCTGTTTTTTAATCTATCATCTATTATCTAACATCTTCCATCTTTACCTAATTAGAATACATCAATCATTCTTGCCAGAACTGCCTTACCGCGGTAATCTGGCAATAATATTGGCGCCTTTCTTGTAGTATCTATTCCTGCCTGTTTAAGCATTGTAACATAGTTTTTCATGTGTTCCAGCATCAATTTTCCATGCTTTACATCAGATTTTAAATATTCTGCAGTAGAAATTCCTGTTCTTCTACCAAAAACAAGACAGTCAAGCGTTGAATTACCCATAAGTCTGTTCTTGCCATGTATACCGCCTGAAACTTCACCTGCTACCCAAAGGCTATCTACATTAGTCTTACCCCATGGATCAGATTCAACACCACCATTCTGATAATGGAGCGTAGGAAAAACCAGAACCGGATCCTTACGTATATCAAGATCAAATCGATTAAACATTCGAAACATGCCAGGAAATGACTTTTCTATTGTACCCTCTCCATTCTTAAGCTCAATCATTGGTGTATCAAGCCACACTCCGCGCATACCTGTTGGCGTTACAATACCATTTTCTTTAACATAACATTCCCTTATAAAACTTGCTGCTTCAACATCCCTTGGTTCTAAAGGAAAAACAAATGCCTCGCCATTTTTATTCACAGGCTGGGCACCCATACCCCTCAATTTTTCAGTAAGCAAAAGGCCGATAATCTGCTGAGGATATGCTGCACCAGTTGGATGGTATTGTACTGTATCAGTATCCCTTAATTTTGCACCTGCTCTGTATGCAAGAACAACACCATCACAGGTTGCACCATAATGGTTGGTTGTTGGAAACCCACGAACATGGAGTCTACCAAAACCACCGGTTGCCAAAATTGTTGCCTTTGCCTGAATAATCTTATAGTCACCAGTTTCGAGATTATATAGCACAGCTCCAGTCACCCTGTTACCATCAGTAAGAAGCTCTATTACTGGATAGTATTCTAAATATGGTATTTCGCGGTTTCTGAATTCATCGCGAATTACCCTTAATTCCTCAAGCCCAGTATAATCCTTGCAGGCATGCATTCTTCTCCTTGATGTCCCGCCGCCAGCTTTTTCCACAAAACTTCCATCTTCTTCTCTATCAAGTATTGCACCCAAATCACAAAGCCACTTCATTATCAAAGGAGCATCTTCCACAAGTGCCCTTAAAACATCTGGTTTATTTGTAAAATGACCGCCACCAATAGCATCTAAAAAATGTCTTGCCGGCGAATCATTTTCTCTATCTGCTGCCTGGGTTCCACCCTCAGCCATTATTGAATTGGCATCGCCGTGGCGCAGTTTGTTGACGAGAAGTATCTGATCCTTATCAACACCCTTGTCATTAGCCCACACTGCAGCCGCTGTTCCTGCAAGACCACCTCCAATTATAAGCAAATCAACAGAAAGGTCAGGTTTGGTCAAATCCACTTCATTACCTTGAATTAACGGGTATGCCTCTATCAAATCAGCCACTTCATTCGGTGCCATATCCCCTTTATTAAGACCAATAGATATTGAACGCTTACCACCAGGAGCATAATCTGGATGCACTTTTAAAACCTCATCCCTTTGTTCCATGGTCATTGCTATGGGTGTATAGTCCTTTCGCTTTGCCCTTGTTTTATTCACTATATCGATGAATTTTCGCATATATTCTGGATAACCACCAATAAATTTCAATTCAGCCATTATTGCCTCCTTTATGCCTTTTCAATATCACGTGCAGTATATACTTTTTTTAATTCCTCAGTACTGGTTTGCACAAGCTTATCAAGTTCCTCATTGTATTTACCTTGCTCAATTTCCTTTACTCTGTTCTTGAGATGATTAGGAAGTGGAGTTTCGTATTTTCCGTGCAATCTTCTTGCCAGTTGTGCATAATTATACTGTGCAAGCTCTGCTGGACATCTCATAGCACAAAGACCACACTGAATACAATCAAATGACAATTCAGCCATCAATGCAACATCTCCACGTTTACCTGCTGCAATGTATTCCATTACATCAATATCTTGAGGGCATGCCTTTGTACAGGAATTACAGCCCAAACACCTTAGGATCTCCGGATAATGGATGAGAAATGGTTCAATACCAGGAGAGAGTTTATCTATGTCATAATTTGCTCTTTCAGCCGGAGTAAATGGAATCTGGGTCAAATACATACCCTGCTCAACCCTGGTCTGACATGCCATTGCAGTCTTCAGACGATAATCCCCCACTATCCTGTAAACGGTTGTACAGGCACCACAGAATCCAGCTCTACAGCCGCATGACCTAACAAATCTGTACCCAGCAAACTCCATTGCCTGCATAATCGTAAGGCCTGCTGGAACCTTATATTCGCTCCCCAGAATAGATATTGTAATCCAGTGTTCAATGTCCTTCTCGTCGATTCCTGTAACAACCGATTTATTCGACTCGGCAATTTTATCCATAATATTATTATCTTTCTCAGGCATATTAAACTAACCTCCTTTTGTGCTTAAATTAAAATTGAACCAGAAAAACAGCCGAAAAGTAAAAATCATTTTTTAAATCTAATTCTCCTCATAAAATCTTTCCATTATACCTAAAATTTACTATATGTCAACCTACTGACTACTGATTACTGTCTACTTTTTACTTTTTTCTAATCTTTTCACAAAGTTAACAATTAACCGTTTGGTTCTATCTATGTCCTTCAGGGAAACGACTTCAATCGGTGTATGCATATATCTCAATGGAATACCAATAACACATGTTGGAATGCCTTCACGATTAAACGCGATGTCATCTGCATCAGTGCCAGTACGCGTCGGTAGAGGTTCAATCTGAAAGGATATTTCCATTTCCTTTGCTGCTTCAATAAGCAAATCGCTCAATTTTTCTGGTATCACTGCACCTCGACTAATCACCGGTCCGCTATTTAAAGGAAAACATTCATAATCTTTTAAATCCGGATGCTCAGCATGACTTACATCAACCACGATAGCGTAGTGTATGGGCAATTTATAAGAATGAATTCTCGCGCCAAGACCTGTGTATTCCTCCTGACTTGTTGCCACAAAATGTAGACTATACAAACGTTCCATCTGTAACAACTCTTTTAATACAAGCAAACCACAAGCAACACTCGCCCGATTATCAAGAGCTTTTACACTGCGCAAGTTCCCTTGTAGTTTTTTGTATGTCCCAAGAAACGAAATACAATCGCCAATTTTAACTAACTTTTTTACTTCACGCGGATTAAGCCCTGTATCAACGAATAATTTTTCAATAGGTAAAACTTTCTTACGTTCTTCTCTGGTAGTCAAATGAGGAGGCTTGGCTCCAATATATCCCTTTAACTCCTTTTTTCCACGAACAATAACTTCCTGGCCAGGAAGTATACGAACATCAACACCACCGATTCCGCTAATACTGATACGACCTGCATCATCTATAGAGTTTACCATAAAACCAACCTCGTCAATATGACAGGCAATCATTATACCAATATCCTTTTGTCCTTTCAAACAGCCATAAACACTACCGTCCTGTTCTATCCTTGCTTCAACATGATATTCTTGCAACTCTTGTAAAATAACATCTTTTATATCACCTGAATAGCCAACTCCTGTTGCTAAGGTGAGTCTTTCCAGTAATTTATCAAGATATTCCATTTGCATCACCTTTGGCTTCTCTGGTCTTTCGCCGATATCAATGATTTCACATCTTTTTTGTCTTCTATAGTACAAAAAACTAAATTCCCAGTCTCAAAAGATAACATCGTTGTCACCCGTGCATTGACTGTTTGATTAACACACTTCGCGCCATTTTCAACAACAATCTTTACACCCTCAATATAACCTACTCCTTCAGTATGGTTCATTCCCCTTTTCAATATCTTTACAGAAATCAACTTATTTGGTATAAAAATAGGTGTCAAAACTCGGTAGAGATCTCTAATATCAATAATACTTACGTGGGGATAGAATTTTGCATGTCGACAAACCTCGTCTGATACTGTAAAAAGTTTCGCATGCCTTTTCTGTGCAACTTTTAAAACACAAACCTCTTCAACCAATCTATTAGTTTTTTCCTTAACAAAATTAACAGTTGCATTCCTCTTCAAAATACTTATTGCCCTTTCGCCCTTATTGCCGGTATATTTTTTTACAATAAATCTTACTAACGTTGGGATAATTATTTTTCCTTCAAAAAATTTTCTCTCAAATAAATGAATAACTCTTCCATCTATTATACTTGACGAATCTAAAACAAATCTATTTTCGCGCTTAAAGAATATCATCTTTCCTCCTGGGAATAA
>SOIY01000190.1 GCA_004376785.1 Candidatus Stahliibacteriota bacterium
ATGATCTGGGCAGGTAATTTTACCTGTACTCGGGTTGTAATTATATGGATTGTTTGTAACTGGACAGTAAAAATCTTCTTTAGTTAGATCCTCAATTTCATTTAGACTCGATGGATATCTGCCGTGTTCTGCAAGATACATCTTGATTGCAGTTTCGACCTTCCTGGTTTGAGCAAAACACTGGACTGCCCGACTTCGTTCTATCGGCGCAGTGATTGTCTCTGTTGCGTTATCCTTACCACCCGAATACAGAGTTAATGCAACATAGATAAGAAGTGCCATAATTAAAAGTGAAATAATTATTGATATTAAAGCCATACCTCGAGAATCTCTATTTTTCATAATAAATTATTATATAATAGTTAACTCAATTGTCAATGAACTAGTGTCTCCCTTGTAAAAAGGAACGGGACGCATCGAGAAATTATGAGGAGGTTCTTAGTCCGTTAAAAGAATTTCAGTGTATTTTGTTCTTGACATTTTCGAAAATTTGACTAAAATAACAGTCTATGATTAAAATAAATAACAACGATTTAAGGAGGCTCTATGGATCCGATTGCTGATATGTTAACTATTATACGGAATGGTTGTCGGGCTCAGAAGATAGAAGTGGCTGCTCCCTATTCACGGCTAAAAACCGAAATTTTAAGGGTCCTTCTTGAGGACGGTTTTATTAATAATTTTACGCTTGATTCAAAGAAGAAAAAGATCACCATTATGTTAAAATATGCGAAGAATGGTGAATCAGTAATAAGAAATCTTGAACGGGTGTCAAAGTGTTCACGAAGGGTATATGTTTCAAAAAATGAAATCCCATATGTTTTAGGCGGACTGGGTACTGCGATTCTTACCACTTCAGAAGGTGTTCTTGGCGATCGCGAGGCGCGCCGAAATAAAGTAGGCGGTGAGGTAATAGCATATGTATATTGATAAACAGTCTGTAAGGGGGCAAAATGGCAAAAAAGCGTTTTAGTCCAATTACAATTCCAAAGGAAGCCAAGGTCACTCTATCATATCCAGAGATAAAGGTGCAAGGTCCTTTAGGAACACTGGAAATGAAAATTAGTTCGAAAGTTTTCGTGGAAATTAAGGAAGACCAAATTTTTGTGAAAAACCGTGAGAACAGTAAAGAATCGTCAGCACATCAGGGAACAATGAGGTCGCTAATAACTAATCTGATAAACGGTGTTGTTAAAGGATTTGAAAAAACCCTGATTATTCAAGGGACAGGATACCGCGCTCAACTAAGTGGCTCCGGTCTGCAACTTTTCGTTGGTTTTTCTAAACCAAAAACAGTCATTCTACCAAAAGAAATGAAATGTGAGTTAAAAGTAGTGAAAAGTGCAGAAAAAGGAGATTTAACCTATATAACCTTAAAGGGTATTGATAAACAACTGGTTGGTGATGTGGCTGCTCGAATAAAGAAAACTCGCAAACCTGACCCATACAAGCATAAGGGCATCAGGTATGCAGATGAGGTTATCAGGAAAAAGGTCGGAAAGCGCGCTATTGTCCAGGCATAAGGAGATAGAATAATGAAACTGACTGGTCGGAAAAGACGGCATCAGAGTATAAGAAAAAAGATAATGGGAACAAAGGAAAAACCAAGGCTCTGCGTTTTTCGAAGTAATCGCCACATTTATGTACAAATTATTGATGATACGCAACAGAAAGTACTTTTTGGTTATTCCTCAGTAGGCGACAAGAATCTCAGCAAAAAGAAAAAAACAGAAACTGCACTTGAAACAGGAAAAAGAATCGGTAAACTCGCCCTTGAAAAGGGAATTAAAGAAGTGGTGTTTGACCGTGCAGGGTACAGATATCACGGTCGTGTTAAGGCAATAGCTGAAGGTGCTCGGGAAGCCGGCTTAAAATTTTAGGGGAGGTTGAGTGTTAGAAAGTAGCGAAATGTTCGTTGAGAAAGTTGTTGAATTAAAAAGAGTGATTAAGGTTGTAAAAGGAGGAAAAAGATTAAAACTATACGCCTGTGTTGTTGTTGGTGATAGTGCAGGAAGTGTAGGAATTGGCCATGCAAAATCGTCTGCAGTTGCAGATGCAATCAAAAAAGCAATAGTGATTGCAAGAAAGAATATGGTGAAAGTAGATGTTACTGAAGGCACTATACTTCATTTAATAAAAGGCAAATTTTCAGCAAGCCACATAATGCTAAAGCCGGCTTTAACTGGAACAGGCATCATCGCCTCAAGCCCGGTTCGAGCAGTCTGTGAGGCAGTAGGCATTAAAAACATCCTTACAAAATCCTTGGGTTCAAATAATCCAAGTAACCTCGCTAATGCAACGATAAACGCCCTGAAATTAATCCGTCCTGTTAGTGTAGTGGCTGAAATGCGCAACAAACCCGTAGAATATTTTAGAAGGAAAAAATATGAAGAAGATAAAAGTAATATTAAAGAAGAGTCCAATAAATAAAATAAGAAAACATAAACTTACCTTGAAGGCTCTGGGATTAACAAAAATCGGCAAATCAAGAATATTGCCTGATAATGATGCAGTTCGAGGTATGATTAATAAAGTTTCATATATGTTAGAGGTCAAGGAGATTAACGATGAAGTTAAGTGATCTTAAACCTTCAAAAGGAGCGACAAAAAAACGAAAACGTGTTGGATGTGGTCCTGGATCCGGGCATGGAAAAACATCAACAAGAGGTCATAAAGGTGATCAATCAAGGTCAGGATATCGGGTAAAATCAGGGTATGAAGGCGGGCAGATGCCAATTACACGAAGAATTCCGAAAAGAGGATTTGTGAATATATTTAAGGAAAACTACGAAATCGTGAATGTTGAGTTGTTAAATAAATTAGAGCCGAATACTGTAGTAACCCCGACATCATTGAAGGAAAAAGGACTAATTAAGGGTAAATATAAATTGAAGATCCTTGGTCAAGGGGAAATTTCAGTTCCGCTGACAGTAAAAGCACACAAATTCTCTAAAACAGCCCAAGATAAAATTATTAGTGCTAAAGGAGCAATAGAAAAAATATAATGATGTCAACATTCCAAAATATCTTTAAAGTTCCTGATTTGAAAAAGAAAATGCTTTTTACATTGTTTGCTATTGCAGTATATCGTCTTGGTGGTCACATACCTTTACCCGGAATAAATGTCCAAGCCCTGGGGCTCTTAATGCAACAACTAAAACAACAGGGCTCAATATTTGGAATGTATGATATTTTTGTAGGTGGTGCATTATCAAGATCTGCAATACTCTTTTTAGGAGTTATGCCCTACATTTCAGCTTCGATTATATTCCAGCTGATTGGTTCAGTATTTCCGCAAATCGAAAGGCTTCAACGTGACCAGGCGGGCAGAAGAAAGATTACGCAATACACCAGGTATCTCACTGTAGCGTTGGCAATATTCCAGTCAACCGGTATAGCCATATTTTTAGAAACTCAGAAATTTGCCAGTGCCACAGGGACTATGACAATTGTCTATGACCCAGGTTGGACTTTTCGTCTTACTGCAATGCTCTCGTTGACCTGTGGTGCAATTTTTGCAATGTGGCTTGGTGAACAAATAACTGAAAAAGGAATTGGTAATGGTATATCCTTTCTCATCTTCATAGGCTGTCTTGAAGAATATCCGGCTTATTTCCTCAGAACTGCACAGCTTGTTATAACCCAGGGTCTATCATTAATAAATTTAATTCTTGTAATAATTATAATGATTTTTATAGTTGCTGGAGTTATTGTAATGACCCAGGCGCAGCGTCGTATTCCTGTTCAATATCCAAAACGAATAGTGGGCCGACGGATGTATGGTGGGCAATCAACTTTCTTACCACTAAGAGTTAACACCGCTGGTGTTATACCGATAATCTTTGCGCAATCCCTTGTTGTTTTTCCTGGAACTGTTGCAGCTTATCTTCCCGCGCTCAAAAATATTGCCGAAATATTTAAACCCGGTTTCTGGGGTTATGATTTACTTTTCTTTACTCTTATAGTATTCTTCACCTTTTTCTATACCTCTATTGTCTTTAATCCTGTTGAGATGGCAGACAACATGAAACGCTATGGTGGTTTTATTCCTGGAATACGACCCGGTGCCAGAACCGCCAATTACATTGACGGTGTTTTGTCAAAAATAACCGTACCTGGGGCACTCTTTCTAGCCTCTATCGCCCTTGTTCCCTGGTATTTAATCAATTTTTTAAATGTCCCATTTTATTTCGGTGGTACAACTCTTTTAATCATAGTCGGCGTGGCATTAGACACACTTCAGCAGATTGAATCACAATTAATGATGTATCATTATGAAGGATTCATGAAACGAGGTAAGATTAGAGGCAGACGGTGAGGGTTTTATTGTTTGGTCCACCCGGCGTTGGTAAAGGCACCCAAGCTGATTTATTGTCTAAAAAGTACAATTTTATTAAATTTTCCATGGGAGACATATTACGTGAAGAGGTTTCTTTGAGTACCTCACTGGGCAACAAGGTAGAAAACTATTTAATCCGTGGTATTTTAGTACCAGATAATATTATATTCGAGCTTGTCAAAAACTTTTTAAAGAAAAATAAGGAAGCCCATATATTGTTTGATGGTTTTCCTCGAACATTGAATCAAGCTCAAAATCTAAACAAGAATCTGACTCAACTTGGTCTATCATTTGAGGTCGCATTAGAAATGCATCTTGCCGAGGATGAAATTGTCAAAAGATTAATAAATCGAAGATATTGTCCTAAATGTAATAAAATTTATAATTATGCAACAAAACCTCCAAAAACAAATGGTGTATGCGATCACTGTCACACTAAACTGATCAAGAGAAGTGATGATGACACAAATACTATTAAAAAACGACTACAGGTCTATGAAGAAAAAACACATCCACTCGTTGATTATTATAAATCACTTAATGTTTATAATCAAATAAATGCAACTGGTTCTCAGGAAGATGTCTTCAAAAAAATTTCGGAAATTATCGATGCATATATTAATAAAAGATGAAAAGGCAATTAAAAAAATCGCTGTTGCTGGTAATATCATCTATGAAATCTTTTCGGCTATCGATAAAATGGATTTAAACAGCATGCAAACAATAGAACTGAATGATAAAATTGATACGATGATAAAAGCACATCGTGCAACTCCTGCCTTTTTAGACTATCGTGGTTTTCCAAAAAGTTGCTGCATTTCGTTAAACAATGAAGTCGTACATGGTATACCAGATGACCGTAAAATTCAAAAAGGCGACCTTGTTAAAATAGATGTTGGTGTAATATATCAGGATTATATTGCTGATGCTGCAAAAACCTTCGCTGTGGGAAATATACCTGATGATGTGAAAAAATTACTTGCAGTAACCAGGAAAGCTTTAGAAAAAGGTATTGAAATGGCAAAAAAGGGGAATAGAATTTCAGATATTTCTCGATCCGTGCAAACAACCGTTGAAGAGAATGGCTTTAGTGTTGTGCGTGAACTAACCGGTCATGGTGTTGGTATAAGTTTGCATGAAGAACCAATTATCCCAAATTTTATCGGTTCTGGAGCAGACCCAGTTATAAAACCTGGGATGGTTTTTGCTATTGAACCTATGGTTAATATAGGTGGTTATGACGTAATAACCGCGGAAAATGGTTGGACAATTAAAGCCAAGGATGGCTCTCTATCCTGCCACTATGAAGATACCATTGCAATTCTTGAAAAGGGCAATATAAATCTAACCAGGGTTGTGGGAAGTTAACTATGGCAAGAAAAGATTTAATCCAGACAGAAGGAACAATAGTTGAGACTCTACCTAATGCAATGTTTCGGGTTGAATTAGACAATGGTCACAAGGTTCTTGCTCATGTCTCCGGTAAAATGAGGATGAGTTATATAAAAATTCTACCAGGGGATAGAGTTTTACTCGAGCTATCGCCGTATGACCTGTCGCGGGGAAGAATTGTCTGGAGATATAAATAAT
>SOIY01000021.1 GCA_004376785.1 Candidatus Stahliibacteriota bacterium
TGTGCCAGATTTATGCCAAAATTATCTTAATAAAATCACTTTTTTTATATCTTTATAGTTTTGTGTTTCCCCTACGGTATCTACGACAAATCTAATAAAGTAAACACCACTGGGAAGTTTTTTTCTTTGGTTATCTTTACCATCCCAGTATACAGTTTTGGTGCCAGCTGGTTCGTTTTTATCAACTAATGTTCTGGTGAATCTTCCTATGTTGTCATATATTTTAAGTGACACTTTGCTTGATTTTGTAGTTGTATATGAAATAGCGGCATGACCTTTTAACGGATTTGAAATAGGTGAAGTAAAACCAGATACATTTAACTTTTGAACCGTTGACTCATAAACGATACCGGATGTATGAAATCTCACAAAAATACCAACGATGATATCCACTGGGTCTCCCTGGACCAAGGCAAAGAGTACGTCCATACCCCTGAAATCTTCGTAAAAACAGAGGCCACCAGCTAAACCGTTGTCAATTATCGTTGGCACATAAGCGAAAACAACACCGGTGAATTCCATATCATTAGCATCCATCTGCTCAATAAGGCAAAGAAACGGTGTCGTTGTAGAATCTTGACTGTGCCACCAAATATAATCTCCTTCTGAAACATCGGTGTCATAGGCTGCACCATATATGTGGTAGTAATTATCAATTGCCTGGATATTATGATTGGTTTTGCTAAATTTGTAGCATGAATCTGTGGAACTGCCTGTAAAGAACCATGCACTGTCTTCTTTATAAGCAAGTGCACGATTGAGAGCTCTCGGGCCTAAGAATGATTCATAGTAATCTAAAGTGCTATCCATTAAATCAATGCCGAATTTATCAACAGAATTATCGACACTACCATAGAGAGTATCAATTCTGTCCGCGCCAGCATAGATACCATCCCAGGTAAGATCACGCCACCCCCAATAGTCAATTATATGTTCCGGCTGATCCAGAGCTAATACCAGGTTTCCAAGTGTGTCAATGACATATACCTTATTTGGATGGGCCCCACTGGCACCGCCAGTAAGATAGAAATAGGTGCCGTCGAATTCGACACCGAGAATTTGATTATCATTGGTCGGTGTCTCTACATCCATTTCAAATATCACATCACCAAGGGAAGTATCAATTGATGTGTTTTTATTAATAGTGATTTGTTTATAGGTATAAGTATGATAGATTCTTTCATTTGATAGTGGTGGCACATTATTCTCTGCCCAAGAGATAGTAGATGCTAAAAACAGTAATAATAGAACTATCATAGTTTTTTTCATAACTTCTCCTTCGCGTACTTTATAAGAAATATACTCTGTCAATGCAAATACTTTTTTAAAACATACTTCTTATTCTAATTAAAATACAGTATCAGTACTAACTGGTAATAAATAAAATCTTCTTGGTTCTGACCAGTCTGTGTACCAGATCCATGAGCTGCTGTATGCTCTAACTCGAAAGAAATATGTTGTTTGAGGCGGGTAGAAAGTCAGGAGAACTGCAATAGGTGGAGAAGTTGTATGTGGATAATCATAGATGAAATCAGGAGTTGTGTCTATTTCATATTCGTACCCCTGGCCTCCGACATGACTCCAATCAAATTGTACTAGACATTGGTCTTTACTGCGAAATACTGCATCAGGTTCAGGCAGTAAAACAGTGGGTGCTTCTGGAGGCTCAAGTTTCTCTGGCGGTTCATCAGGCTTATATTCATTTGGGTCCATGCACCCAAAATTTATGAAAAATAAAAAAAGAATAAATGTCAGAGAAAAAAGTCTACCCAGCCTCTGACTCATATTATTTTGTTTAATTTTTTTCATGTGGCCTCTTCAATTTAAAAAGTTACTAATATGCCAAGTCTTGCCCTTCTGGGTGCGCTATAGGCATTAACCCAATCATCTGATTCAGCAACAAGTGCCAGAAAGGCTTCATATTCTTCTCTGGGCGTGACAATTCCATCATGGTTCTTGTCAGCCGCGGGGCTGTAATGTTTGCTCGTTATAGGATAAGTGTTATAGAAGTCACGGTAATCGATATTATCATGAGATATTAATGGGAAGTGCGTTCTAATCTGATATCTTATACCGAGGAGATTGATTATTTCTAAGTTGGCGTTCAAAGTGATTTTACCTATCATGAATGATTTTGAAAGGACGCAGTCCAACTGTCTCTGAAATTCTAGTCTTAAAACATTTCGCTCTTCGGTTTTTCCTTCTTCACCAGGTGGGGTATAAGGAAAACCATTGCCAAAATAGCCGAAAAGATATAATTTTGTTTGCAGGGGAAAATTAATTATACCTTGAATAAAAATTCTATGGCGCTGATCAAAATTAAGATAATATTCTTCCGCAACATATGTTATTGTATCATAGGTTTCATACCAATCATATATGTCGTAAACTTCCTCAGCATAGGAACTTATACCTCGTGCCCAGGATAAGGTATAGGAAATTTTGCCGGTAAACAGGGAATCTGTAAATTCCAGAATCATTTCAGTACCCCTAATATTGGCATATTCGATATTTTGGTATCGTACGTATTCCTTGGGAGAGGTTAAAACAAGTCGAGTACCAACAAGATCAGATACATCCTTGTAAAATATATTGATGGTTGTGTTCAAATTTCTGTTTATTTTTCCCTGCAGGCCGATTTCGTAACTCATTGTTTTTTCTGGACCAAGCTTAGGATTACCAACAAGCGGCAAATAATTATAAAGCGGTAAAAGAGATACAGAGAAAGGTAGAAGATTATAATAACTATACATATGATCATATAATGGTGGTTGGGCATACATCCCAATATTGGTTCTGAAAAGGAACTTGTCAGTTACCATAAACGAAAATCCGCAGCGCGGAGAGATAATCATCTTAGGGTCAATACCCTCAATACCTGTCGTAAAATAATCATATCTAACGCCAATTTTTGCATACAGACCTTTGTAGTCAATATTGTCTTGCAGGAATAAAGCATACTCTTTTGGATAATAATGGTACTCGTCGAAAAGTTGTCCTGTGTCACCAGAAAAGAAATATTTAGAAGGTACAAATCGGTTGGAACTTTTAAAATCTAGGTATGAGTATTCAAATCCTGCTTTTATCTCATGATATTTATGGGCCTGTACATTTGTATTGAAATTAGCTTTCATAACATTAGATACCCTACTTCGATATTCAGGATAATCACCATAAGTTATAGGGTAATTGTAAAGAGGTATGTAGCCGCGCCAATACCAAGTGGCACCGAAAGGATTCCTGGCACTAAATTCTGGCCACTTGAGTGTTTGGTAATCTCTAAAAGTAAAGTTGTCAAAAGAACCATAATAACCTTTTTCTCTTACACCATAAATTTTCTTTGAATATAGTCTGCTCAGAGTAATATTAAAAAGTTTTCGCGAATCTGGCAGAAAACTTAAATTTAGAATCTGAAGATCTCCTTCTACCATATCTGAGCGATAATGATTAAGATTAAATTTCCATTGTGTAGCATAACGGTCAAATTGGGACCGTGATTTTGCACCGCTCAAAATCAATTTCCATTTTCCCGATGGTACAAATAACCACTTTCCATATAAAGTATAATCATCCCGCTGTTTATGCGGCAAGAGATAAAGTCTTGGATTCCAATCATTAGTATGCATTACATCGAGAGAGAAAAATCCCTTAAATTTCTTTGAAATCGGAAGGTGAACTGATGACTGATAATTTTCATAACCAAAATCATAGTAAAAAGGCATAATCCTTTCGGTTTTGCCATAAACTTTCGCATGAATTTCATCTGAAGGATGTTCAGTAATCAGATTGACAACACCTGACATAGCTCTGCCGTATTCAACATCATAACCACCCGGTAAGAATATTACCTCGTCAATAATACCCTTGGGTATATTTATTACCGGATCACCGGTCTGAGGATCAATAATCGAGACATTGTCAACCATATACAAAACCTCGGTTGCCCGACCCCCACGCACATGCAATGCTGTATCAAGACGTGCCACTGATGGTTGAAAGGCAATAAGCTCAATAGTATAATCAATTGGTAAAGTAGCGATTTCAGATTTTCTGATAATGTATGTGGTACCAGTCATATCTTTACTTACAATAGGAGTTTCACCGGTCACAGTAATAGGAGGGAGCTCAATTGGTGATTGCTTGAGGATTATCTTTAAACGGGTAGTCTGGTTAATTTTGACAATCACATCTTTGATACGCTTTGTCTGATAACCCATGTGTGAAACTTCAACCGTATACCTACCCGGTGTCATATTAAGAATGAAAAAATTACCGTCCTCACCGGTTGCTGTACCTATTTGAGTATCTAGGATGATAACATCAGCATAGGGGATAGGCTCGCCTGAATCTTCATCTTTTACAATTCCCTGAATTTTGCCACTAATGCTGTTAAAAATAAAAAAAGCAAAGATTAAATGAGTCATGCTCCTCTCTTAGTCGCTCAAATATTATCTAATCAGAGTTATCTTGGCACTTTTTGCAAATTCACCTTGCAGAAGATTCATAATGTAAACTCCTGAAGCGACTCTTCTTCCATGGACATCTCTCCCATCCCAGGTGATGTTATGAACTCCAGGTGTCAGCGCCTGATTTACAAGAGTCTGTACTTTCCTGCCCGCAGAATCATATATTGCCAGCAAGACCTTTTCGCTACTAAAAGACGTGATCTTTATTGTGCATTGCGAATTAAATGGGTTTGGATATATGCGGTTTAACCCAAATGTCGGCGGGGTCTTGCGCTCACGGCAGTCCTGACCCAATATTTCACCCAAGGCTACAATAAATTCATTCATCTCCTCGAGCAGACCTGTAGAAACTCGAATATGTTGCGGCATTCCCCATCCGGTACGAACCTGAAATCCCCTGGAAGCAAGCTCAGAAGCAACCCAACTAGCACTTGTCCCGGTATCGAACATAATAAAATTAGTTTCAGAAGGGATATAATCAAGGCCCAAATTTGTAAATCCGTCCTGGAGAATTCCTTTTGCCTGATCATTTAGTGTTACTGTATTGGTCACATGCTGTGTATCATTAAGAGCTGCCTGCGCCGCAGCCTGACCCAGGTTGCTCACCATGGCAAACATCTGAGATGATGCTATCTGATTAGTGTATTGAGAAGATGCTGCCGAATAGCCGATACGGGCTCCTGCCAGACCATACGCTTTAGAAAAAGTTCGAACCACGATTACTGGCAAACCCTCAGCGACGTAACGAATACAACTTTTATAATCGGGGGTATGAATATAATGATGATAAGCCTCATCTACTACAACAACAATTCCACTCGGTAGCGAGTTAATAAAAGCTTCCATATTCGTTTTGTGGACGCATGTGGGTAAGGGATTATTAGGGTTTACTAAGGATATAAGCTTTGTATCAGGGGTAATTGCCTGTGAAATACCATCAAGGTCAATTACATAATTCTCATCTACCGGCACATAAATTACAGAAGCACCGTTTGCAGTGGCTTCATAAGCCATCTGAAAGTATGTCGGTGTAGCAGAAACCACTTCATCCCCTACTGTTAAGAAGGCATCTGCTATCAAACGAATTACTTCTGTAGCCCCGGTCCCAGCACAGATATTATTCGGTGCAAGATCATGAGAGGTGGCGATATCACTCTCAAGGGTTGAACTGTACCAGTCCGGATAACGATTGGATATAGAAGCAGCTTGCTGCATAGCATCTAATGCGAAAGGAGACGGTCCTAATGGATTCTCATTATAACATAAACGCCCATAATAGTTACCCGCATTCATTATGCCAAAGGGCCTTGCCTTTACCCGTCCGATTCCGGGCAGGTACATAAAGCTCAAACCGGCTACAGACGCTTGCAGGAATTTTCTTCGCGTCAAATTTTTATCGATATCCATAATACCTCCTCCAAACAAT
>SOIY01000102.1 GCA_004376785.1 Candidatus Stahliibacteriota bacterium
AAAACACTCGAATTCATTATCGAAGAAATATATATGCATATCTTTTCGATATTGAATTTCACCCTGGTGGTAGTTTCGTATGGCATTTTGGTATGCAGCGTCAGTTCTATTATAATAATCAAGGGATAGATTTTAAAGAAAGACGTTTTACACTGGGTTTTGAATGTTATAACAAAAATGTTAGTTTCTACATTGTTGAAGCAATGGAGGGTGATTTTCCTACTCCTAAATGGCTTCATAATCGTACCTATGGGCAATTAATGTTGAGATTTTAATATTAATAATATGAAATTCGTATATTCTCCTGCATATCAGGTAGATATTGGAACACATGTATTCCCGACTCAGAAGTATTATTTGATATACAATAGATTAGAACAAGAAGGAATTATAAATGATAATAATGTATTTGAACCGGAAAGACCGAGTTCAGAGGATTTACTAAAAATACTAAATAAAGAGTATCTTGATGATCTATTGAATATGCGTTTAACAGCACGTACCTTTCCTTCTGAGATGCCTGTTCAAAAAAACATTATTGATGCTCAAATTTTGTGCTGCAGTGGTTCTTATCTTACGGCGAAATTAGCAAGGGAATGCGGGGCGGGTTATCATATTGGTGGCGGTTTTCATCACGCCTTTCCTGAACATGCCGAAGGCTTTTGCTATCTTAACGATGTAGTATTTGCTGTAGTAGTGATGCTTGAACAGGGTATAAAGAAAATTGCAGTTGTTGACTGTGATTTACATCAGGGGAATGGCACAGCCAAATTCTTTGAAAAAGAGGATAAAGTTTTCACCTTCTCTTTGCACCAGGAATATCTTTATCCTGAAAAAGAAAAGTCTAATTTAGACATTGGACTTGATAACGGCGTGGAGGATGAGGAATACCTACAAAAACTGGATTTTGCTTTAAATCAAATTTTTGATGATTTTAATCCTGGTTTCATGATATATCTTGCCGGTGCTGATCCTTATATATTTGATCAACTTGGAAATTTAAGGTTGACACTTGAGGGATTAAAACAGCGGGATGAAATGGTTATTAGCCGGGCATTCAAGAAAAATATTCCAGTGGCTGTAGTGTTAGGTGGAGGTTATGCTACAGATATAAACGACACAGTAGAAATTCACTGCAACACCGCCCGCGTAATGGCAACGGCATTTCCGCCAAAGGCGGAATGAAGTCACGTCCTCCTCTGGCGGACTGGAGACACCTCCGCACAAGGCGGATTGCAGTCACGAATGCTTCCAGCATTCTGAAGTCATGGTCACTATAGTGACCTGAAGAGAGGAGTTGATGAGAAAGAAATTGAGAAGCTTTACGGATTTGACAGTATGGCGATTGGCTTCTGAATTCTCGAAAGAAATGGCTCAGTTGGTAAAGATATTTCCAAGACCTGAGCGATATGCTTTAGCAGATGATCTTTTGCGCGCTGCAAGATCGATTCCTGCTAACATAGCTGAAGGATGGGGAAGAGTATTTCCAAAAGAGAAGGTATCATTTTATAATATATCAAATGGATCAGCTGAAGAATGTGCTAATCATTTAATGGAAGTCTACAATAATGGTTATATTGATAAAAAGACTAATGAATTATATCAGAAAAAATTGCATATAATAGCGGTAAAGCTAACCAACTTGATTATGTCAACTCGTAAACGAATCAAATCTAACATAAAAGATGTTTCCAGGAGCAAAGCGACATGACTTCAACGAAGTATGTCTGCAGCGAAGCGTGTCTCCAGCCGCAGGCGTGTCTTCAATGAAATGTGTCTTCAGCC
>SOIY01000133.1 GCA_004376785.1 Candidatus Stahliibacteriota bacterium
TTTCCTACGTCTTTCAAAGATATAGTATAATCAATCTTGTTCGCAAATTTTGTCACAATTCCAACTACTATGTAGTCACATAATAGAGTGTGGGCTATACTATATGCTTGATTATCTTCAATATTCCTACCATAGCCCTTCCTGATAATTTCCATTTTTATATTTGCCTTACTAGTGATTTTAAAATCTCGGCTAAATGCTAAGATTGTTTTATACAATTCATCCTGACATCGTGTACCAAGTTCTGCATCAACTGCTTCATTGTTCTCTTCTCGTAATGGAAATATGGCGATGACTTTTTTGATTTCCTCTGTAGGTAATATTTGTGGTCCATATTCAAAATTCAATTCATCTATTACCATACTGGTGAGATCGAGTTCATTGGAGGCATAAAAAACTCCTTCAGAAAGGTCAAGTACAATTGCAAAACCTTCCTGTTCAGCAATTTGTGTAACCGCATCATTTATTTTCTTTAAAAGTGGTGTCATTAATTCATCATTTTTCTGCTCTAATTTTCCACCACTACCAAATACATTCTGCAAAAATTGATCATAAACTTTGGTTAAGGACTCGAGTTCATCAAGCTTTCTGAGCCGCGCTTCCTCTGAGAGAACAAGTTTTTGTGTTTCAAGTTCTGATTTAAGTTCTTCAATAGTTTGTTTGAGAACAGTAGCCGAATCACGGTAAGTCTTCACAAATTCGTTGAACTCAATATTTGCTGCAGCTGTAGCTTGATAGTCTTTAAAGATACGTTCTGAGTCCACAAAACCGACTGCTACATCTTTAGCAAGAACTAAGATAAAAGGTATGATTAACAGCAAAAAATATCTTTTCATTGAACCTCCTTTAATGCAAGCTCCAAGTTCCAATGACCAAGAGCCAAGAATTAGATTTATTTTTGGAGCTTGGGATTTGGGTTTTGGGATTTGGAACTTCACAGATATCAGAACATGCCTAATGGATTTATCTGGAAGTGGGGCTCAAAACCAGGCGTTTCGCGATCAAGTCCATAGCCTAAATCAAAACCAATAACTCCCATCATTGGTACTTCAATCCGCACACCGGCTCCTATGCCGCGATACATATTATGTAAATTAATATCTTTGTATGAAGAAAATGCATTTCCCGTATCATAGAACAAAAGAAATGCCAAACTCTGAGATAATTTCAATTTCAACTCAATGTTATTTACAACGATTGCATTACCGCCTGCTACACGATCATATAATTTGGGTGCTAAGGAACGGTCTGGATAACCTCTAACACCGTTATCGCCAATACCACCAGCATAGAATTTTTTATATATAGGAACTTCATCAATACTTGTTACTATGCCTGCCTTTATTCTTGCCATAAGAACAAATTTCCAGTAAATAGGAAAATAAGCTCTTGTTTCGAAAGTAATTCGGTTATAATCTACATTGGCAAACAAAAATTTCTTGGCAACTTCAGCTCGTACTACAGTTAACAAACCGCTTGAAGGATTGAAGATAAAATCACGAGAATCTCTAATCAAAGCAAATGCATTTGAGGCAGTCCATTTTGGTATTGTATCATCATATAAACTATAGCCACTGCTCGGTGGTGTATAGGTTGAAGAAATATCGTATATCTTTGTCTGTTCTGTTCTTAGAGTATAGCTTACCCTTGTGTAATCCAGGTAGAAAGGAAGTGATACGCGCGCGGCAAAACCAATATCTCTTTTTGTATAATAATCCCAATAACGATTAGTATAATAGATATCAAGACCAGCACTTGTCCTTGTATCAAAAAGCCATGGTTCAGTGAAACCAAGTTGGAGATTGGTTAATCTACCACCTAATTCAAATTTTGTATATAATCGCTGCCCTTTGCCAAACATGTTTGGATGAGATAGCTCAAAATATCCAGTCAACTTATCGAGTGCTGAAAATGATATTCCTCCACCAATCGTTGCCACATTTTCTTTTTCCTTTATTTGGTATATCAGATCAATGTTGCCGCTATCATCAGGAATCCCTGTTTGTGGTATAATGTCCTCGAAAAATCCCAAATTAAATATTTCTCTCAAACTCCTGATAACAGCTGAACGTCTAAATCTTTCACCGGGCATAGTTACGATTTCTCTTCTTATAACATTTTCTCTTGTATTATAGTTACCAGTAATTATAACACGATTTATGTTCGCGGGTGAAGATTCGTTAATGATATATTCGATATCTATTATACTGTCCCTGACACTTTCTTTGGGAATTATGCTAACATATATATACCCCTCATCTGCATAGGCAGCTCCAATGTTCTGATGGCTTTCTTCTATCTTACTTAAATTGTAAACATTCCCTTTTTTCAATGTAAGTAATTTTTCGAGTTTTTGTGTGCCGAACACTGCATTACCGTTAAAACTCATGTCTCCAACATAATACTTTTGGTTTTCTGTGACGTGAATTGTAATAATAAATTTATTGTCTTTGACTTCTATTATTGGGTCATCAACCTGAATATCAAGATAACCTTTTTCTTTATAAAAAGACCTAATTTTTTCAACATCCTCTTTTAATTTTTTTTCATCCAATTTACCGGCACGTAGAAATGCTTTTGGTTTATTTTGCATCAGTTTTGTGATATTTGCATCAGGAAATGCGGTGTTACCTTCGATTTTGATTTTGCCAATACGCGGTTCAGCGCCTTCTTTAATTATGAAAATCAGCTCAATCTTGTTCATAGAATCTATTGTTGAACTGTCTTTAACTGTCGTATAGTAAAAAGATTTTTCCTTGTACAATTCCAAAATTTTATTTTTGGATTCAAAAATTAATTTATCAGTAATGACCTGACCAATCCTGAGATCAATTCTATCCTTAAGGACTTTATTTTTTATTTTTTCATTACCCTCGAATTTGGGTGTGCTTGTTAGAAATGGCGCTTCTTCAACTGCTATCTTGAAAAAAATACCATCGCCGACAATTGAGGTATCAATGGCAATAAAATTAAATAACCTAAGTCGGGAAAGATTAGTGATTGCATTTGTTATGTCATCACTGCGGAATTCATTACCTACTTTTAAACCTGATGCTTCAAGTATTAATTGTGAATCAGTCCATTTCGTCTCGACCTCAATATCAACTATATTATAACTAATTAGAAAAAAAAGCAGGAACATTATTTTTCTTTAAATTTTATTTTATCGTCCGCTCTGACAAGACGAATATGCTTTCCATCTTTAACATTACCTTTTAATATCTCCTCAGAGAGTGGATCTTCAATTAATCTACGTATTGTTCTTTTAATTGGCCGAGCACCGAATTCAGGGTCAAAACCCTTCTCAACAAGTAATTCCTTGCTTGATTCATCAAGATCGAATTTAATATTTCTTTCCTTGAGCCGTGATTCAACTTCACTAATAAGTATATCAACAATCTTTTTCATACTTATCTTGCTCAATTGTTTGAAAACAATTATTTCGTCCATTCGGTTCAAAAATTCAGGGGAGAACAACTTTTTTACTTCTTCTAATAATTTTGTCTTCATTTTCTCGTAGGATAGGTCAGAAGATACTTTAGTGAAACCAAGACCGTCACTCTTTTGAATATCTGCAGTTCCGATATTGGATGTCATAATTATCACTGTATTTTTAAAATCTACCTTTCGTCCGTAAGAATTGGTAAGTTGACCATCCTCGAGAATTTGCAACAAAATATTGAATACATCGGGATGTGCCTTTTCAATTTCATCGAACAGTACTACAGAATAAGGTTTTCTTTTTACCTTTTCAGTAAGTTGTCCGCCTTCTTCGTAACCAACATATCCAGGTGGTGCGCCGATAAGTCTCGATACGTTGAATTTTTCCATATACTCAGACATGTCTAAGGTAATCAGTGAATTTATATCGCCAAACAGGAATTCTGCAAGACGCTTGGCAAGCTCAGTTTTTCCTACTCCTGTTGGTCCTAAAAAGATAAAAGAACCTATCGGACGTCTCGGGTCTTTCACACCTGCTCTACTTCGTTTAACAGCTTTTGCTATCGCAGTTATTGCCTCATCCTGTCCTACTATTTTCTTTGTTAATTCTTCCTCCATTCTGAGAAGTCGTTTTGATTCTTTTTCTTCAATTTTAGAGACTGGAATTCCGGTCCACCTTGATACAATAAAAGCAATATCTTCTTCAGGTACTTCGGGACGGGTTAGCTTGATATTTCTTTTAATGTTTTCCAATTGTTCCATTAGCTTTTGTTGTTTATCGCGCAATTGTGCAGCTCCTTCGAAATTTTGTTCGGTAACCATCTTTCCCTTTTTTAATTTGATTGCATTCAGTTCACTCTCTAAATCTAATTGCTCGCTATTTTTGACTACCTTTGAGAGTTTCACCTTAGCACCCGCCTCGTCAATAACATCTATTGCCTTATCCGGCAAGAATCGGTCCGTTATATAGCGGTCAGACAAATGTGCTGCGGCTTCAAGTGATTCATCTGTGTATTTTATTAAATGATGTTCTTCATATTTCTTCCTCAGCCCTTGGAGGATACTAATAGTTTCTTGGACAGTTGGTGGATTGACAATAATCATTTGGAACCTACGCTCAAGAGCACCATTCTTTTCTATATACCTTCGATAATCCTCAAGTGTAGTAGCACCAATACATTGAAGTTCTCCTCTTGCCAGAGCAGGTTTAAGCATATTTGACGCATCAATTGCTCCTTCGGCTGCCCCGGCACCTACAATTGTATGAAGTTCATCAATAAATATTATAATATTCTGGTTTTTTTTAACTTCATTAATCACTGCTTTTAATCTCTCTTCAAATTGGCCACGATATTTTGTACCTGCAACAATAGATGCCATATCAAGGGCAACAACCCGTTTCTTTTTTAAAGGATCAGGAACATTTCCGGCAACAATATCTTGTGCTAAACCTTCAACTATCGCTGTTTTTCCAACTCCAGGTTCCCCAACTAAAACAGGATTATTTTTTTTACGACGCGACAATATCTGAATAATCCGTTCTATTTCTCCTTCCCTGCCAATTATTGGATCAAGTTTGTCTTCTCTGGCGAACTGTGTAAGATCTCTTGAAAAAAGATCTAATGTTGAACCTCTTGGTTTGCTCCTGGTCTTTCCAGACACGACCCCTTCAGGTCTTAAAAGCTGGATGATTTCATTCTTAACCGTGTCATAATCCATACCGACAGAGTCCAAAATCTGTGCACCCAAGCTTCCTTGTGTTCTAATGATTCCTAAAAGAAGATGTTCTGTTCCAACATAGGAATGGCCAAAATTCTTTGCTTCTTCCATTGCATAGTTTAGACACAGTCTTGCTTCATTACTCAAAAGAACATCTATTTTATCTCCAGGGCCCATATTGATCGAATCCTCTATATTCTTACGCAGTTCATTCAAATCAACACCTAAATTGATTAAAACCATGGCACCGACACCTTCGCCTTCTTGTATCATTGCCAGAAGCTGATGTTCAGTGCCGATAAAGCTTTGTTTAAATCTAAGCGCCTCATCACGCGCCAGATGCAATATTTTTCTAACCCTTTCAGTAAATCTTTCTTGCAACTAATCCTCCTTTAATTTCCTAATTCTACACAAAATTACATTTCTGTCAAGATGTTTTAAAATATTGGGATCCCAATATTTTAAAACATCTGATTCAAACAGATAAATGCAGATGCATACGGATACACATATTCATTAAATATATCCGCTTTAATCTTTCTAAACATTAGACAATTTGTATTTAGTTTAGTTAAGTACTATTGTTTTTTAAATTAGATGCGAATCGTACTGTCTCTTCAGCAAGTACTTCATTAACATCTATCAGAGGAACCTGGATATCTGTATCTGTTATGGAAAGAGGAATTTCTGTACAAGCAGCAA
>SOIY01000308.1 GCA_004376785.1 Candidatus Stahliibacteriota bacterium
GGCAGGTGCAAATCGTATAGGTACTTCTACTGGTGTGAGGATAATGGAGGAATTTAGGCGTAAAGCGCTTTAAAAGACAAGGAGACCAGGAGACAAGGGGACCCGCCTAAACAAACCAGATTAACAGATTCAGTTCCCAAGAAAAACCCGTAATATCGAGACTTTTTGAAATCACCCCTTGACAAATCCCGATTTTCCACTATAATATAGTGTCAGAAAGGAGGTGCAAATTTAATGACAAAAGTTACTGTTTATGAGGGCGAATCGTTTGAGAATGCAATTCGTCGCTTTCGTAAATCGGTTGAACGTGCCGGTATTTTAAGAGATGTTAAAAGGCACGAAATTTATGAAAAACCGAGCGAAAAGAGAAAAAGGCGTCTTATTGCAGCACGTAAAAAAGAATCGAAACGGCGGAGGGAGGAATTATAGGAAGAACCCATGCCGAAGAGGTTTTAGAACTCCCCAAGGTCCTGAACATACTTGCAGATTTGTGCCAGATTGAAACCACAAAACAGAGGGCGAGGTGTTTTTTACCATATAAAACACAAGCTGCAGCAGAGTTTGAGATAAACAGGGTAAACGATTTACAAAAACTTGGTGAGTTTGTCCATCTTAACATACCGTTCGAACCTGGTTTTCTTAAGAAAGAATTGCCAGTTTTGCTTTGTTTAAGCGAAGAACTCCTTATTAGGTTAAAAGATTGGTTTATCTTTGTCCGTAATCTAAAAAATAGATTTAACAAAACCCCAGTTAAAAATTTCTTTAGCAAATTAAATAATTATGATAATATTATAGAAGAAATTAGCGCTAATATAGATGACAATAAACAAATTCGAGATAAGGCGTCTGATGAATTGTATAATATTAGAGTGCACAAGAGAAAAATCAAAAATAAGATTCGCGAAACATTAAATAATCTGTTGATGAACCGATCAAATCTCTTTACTGATACGAATATTGTTGAAAGGGACGGCAGATACGTACTTCCAGTCAAAAGAAATTTTAAAAAGGATGTACATGGCGTAGTTCATTCTTATTCAAACTCAGGTGAAACAGTCTTTATTGAACCTATAGGAATAACTGATGATTATGCGCAATTTGTGGAATTGAATGAAAGGGAAAAGCAAGAGATTGAAAAAATCCTGAAGAAGCTTACTAATATTATTCGTTCTCGAATGCATGATATTGAGCAGGATATCGAAACTATTATTGATATTGACCTTTTGCTCGCCAAAGCGCGATTTGCAGAAGATTTGAATGCGACAATTCCCATTTTTTTAGATCATTTGAACATAGTGAATGGATTTCATCCTATTTTAAAAAGGGTTAATGAGAATGTGGTTAAACTCAACTTGAAAATGAATTCAAAGAAAAGAATTCTTTTGATCTCAGGACCAAATGCCGGGGGTAAAACAGTAGTTTTAAAAACAGTGGGTGTAATTGAACTGATGGCAAAATGTGGTCTGTTCATTCCTGCTGAAGAAGGAACTACTATACCTTTTTATGATGGTGTTTACTCTGATATTGGTGATGAGCAGAGTATTGAATCCCGTCTTTCTACGTTTGCAGCCCATATTAATCAGATAAAAGAAGCTTTAAACGGTAGCGAAAATTCTCTTGTTCTATTAGATGAGCTTATGAGTCAGACCTCAGTAGAAGAAGGTTCAGCCCTTGCCGCAGCAATAATGGAGGAGTTTGCACGTAAGAAAAGCACAGTTCTTGCGACAACTCATAATGAAGACTTAAAGATATTTGTGAGCAGAAGGTCGGATATGATAAATGGTGGTATGGAATTTACAGATAGACCGACATATAGATTCATTTTGGGTGTACCACAACCAAGTAATGCCCTTAAATTAGCGAGTAATTTAGGTGTTAGTAAAAGCGTTATTGAAAATGCACTCAAATATCTTGATAAAGATAAGATGTCACTCAATAAATTGTTTGAGGATTTATCTAAAGAACTAAAGGCAGTCCAGGAAGAGAGGCAAAAATTATCTGTTCTAATACAGGATTATGAATCCAGGTTTAAAGAATTAAATGCAAAAAAGAAAAAAGAATTGGAGGGATTAAAAACTAAATACAAGAAAGAGCTCATTCAGGCAAAGAGGAGTATAGAGAAATTAATAAAAGATCTGCAAAAGCAAGGACCAAAACCAGAAGCTGTGCATGAGATAAGGCAATTTTTCAATAAAAAACTCCATGTTGATGAGGTTTATGAACCTTATTATCCGCAAATAGGAGAGATTGTCAGGATTAGAGATCTGAAAAGGGTTGGACAGGTTATTGAAGAACAAGGTGATAAATTTAAGGTGAGTCTTGAAAACATATATTACTGGGTAGATTCCAGAGATATAGAATCGATTAAAGCAAATAATTAGTGTAGAGTATGAGGTCCACTATATGATTGAGAAGGAAAAGATTGAAGAGATAAAAAGGCAGACTGATATAGTCGCAGTTATATCCCAGTATATTAAATTGAGGAAAGTGGGGAAGAACTATCGGGCACTATGCCCCTTTCATACTGAAAAGGATCCATCCTTTTATGTAAACCCGGATAAGGGAATATTTTATTGTTTTGGGTGTAAAAAAGGTGGGAACGCAATTACTTTCCTTATGGAATATGAGAAATTAGATTTTCCCGCTGCGGTTAGAAGATTGGCAAAAAATCTGGGTATTGAGATTGATACGACAAAGGGCTTGAAATATAAGGAAATATATGAGGTGAATGAGCTGGCATGTCAATTTTATTCTCTCTGTTTGACAAAAGAGATTGGGAAAAAAGGACAGCATTATCTGAATGAGCGTAAGATTGACATGACTAAATTGAAGGATTTTAGACTTGGCTATGCACCTGGTTCTGGCGGGCTTGTAACCTTTATGCGGCAAAAGGGTGTTTCAATAGAAAAACTTAATAAGGCTGGTCTTATTTCTACATCTACTTCCTACAGACAAATGAATCGTGAAATATTTAGAGATCGACTTATTTTTCCGATCTACAATGTTTCTGGCAGGGTTATTGGTTTTGGCGGTCGTGGAATTGATGATTATATAAAGCCAAAATATCTTAATTCTCCTGAAACGCCATTATTTAAAAAGGGAGAGGTTCTTTACGGCTTGTACCAATCAAAGGATAATATAAGAACAAAAGGTGAAGCGATTCTTGTTGAGGGCTATTTTGATCTATTAAGTCTGTTTCAGAAGGGTATTAATAATGTTTGTGCACCTTTAGGTACTTCATTGACTGAAAAACAGGCAGTATTAATTTCACGATTTTCAAATAAGGTTAATATTCTATTTGATGGAGATTTATCTGGAATTAAAGCTGCGTTGCGAGCGATTGGTTTGCTTATTAATGCCCAGGTTGATGTATTTGTGACCTCTTTGCCAACGGGATCTGATCCTGATACATTCATAAATCAAAATGGTGTGGATAAATTGCGGGAAGTTATTGATGGAGCACAAGACTTTTTCCATTTTTACAAGAAGGCTGTTAAGATTGATACTGTTGAACAGGAAGTTGTTTTAATAAAGGATTTAATACAGATAATTAGTAGTATTCGAGATGGGATAAGATATGATCGCTATCTCAAATATATCTCCCGTGTCTTTGATATTCCAATTGACACGATAATGAAAGAAATGGCAAGTAAGAAAAAAACATCAGTGAAAAGTGTTCGTGATTTTAAAATTACACAAGAAGAGAAAGTGATGGCAATGATACTAAATGCAAGGGAATATTTTTCACTGGTTAAAGATTTTTTGAAACCTGAGGATTTTAATGAAGATGGTTTAAAGCGGCTCTATAATTTGTTGTTAAGAGATAAAAATTTTGATATTTATGATTTATCTGAAGTGATAAGCGAAACTTTAAGAGAAAAATTGCTTTCAATAATAATGAAAGAAGAAGCAGTGCCCAAACAGGCTTTTTTAGAGGCTCTGATTCGTTATAAGAGTGGTATTGAAGAGAAGAGGATCAGGTCAAAGATAAGTGAAGCCCAGGTTAAAGGGGATGAACAAGCCAGGACAAAATATTTTAAGCAACTTAATGCTCTTAAGCAAAAGATGCTTAAGATTGATTTAGATAAAGTAACAACAGATAGTGATTTATAAAAAAGGAGAGTGAAATTGAAATTTTCTCGAAAAATATTTAATAAAGCAAAATCAGCGGGAAAAATTTCCCTTAAGGACATTAACAAGTTAATACCTGATAAAACTACACCAGAAGAGATCGATGAAATTTTAGCTATATTGTCAAAGCATAATATAACTATTGTACAGCAAGGTAAAAAAGCACCTGCTAAACGCGCTCGTCCAAAAACTTCTTTGAGGCCTGAAGAACCTATTAGGGCTTATTTTAAAGAACTTGCTAAATATGATCTTTTGACCAAGGAAGAAGAGTACGAGTTAGCAGTAAAAATTGAAACTGGGTACAGGATGATTGAACGTCAATTTCTACCTTTCCCTTGCGCAATTCATGAAATCCTTGAAATATGTAGGCAAGTCGAACAATGCCACAAAAGCCTTGACCAGATTTCACGTGTTGAAATTGAGGCAATGATGGATAAACGAACATTTTGGGCAGAACGTCAGCGTTTTGTGCGTCGTGTTAAATCAATACAAAAGGATTATGATTCACTTATCCAGCTTTACAAGAAATATCGCAAGGATAAATCAAAGACAATTGAGTGGCGGATATTTGAGAAAGAAGAAAGGATTTTAAGGAAACTGTCTATTCTATCCTTACAGCATAGTGTGGTTAATGTAGCAATACATATTTTTAAAGAAAGGATAGAAAGGTTAAAGATAGTTGAGAAGACTCTACCTAAACTGAGAAATAAAGACGAAATAATTATACATACAAAGGAAAGAAGGTCTTTATTAAAAGAACTCAGTATTGACAGCAACATTAGAGAAGAGACATTGATGATTGTGGGGTCCTGGGAGAGTTTAATAAATCGTGCAAGGCAGAGAATGATCGAAGGTAATATGAGGCTAGTTATTTCTATTGCCAAAAAATATGTGAATCGCGGGCTGGAATTTGCTGATCTTGTTGGTGAGGGGAATAATGGTCTTATCAAAGCTGTTGAAAAATTCGATTATAGAAAAGGATATAAGTTTTCTACGTATGCTACATGGTGGATAAGACAGGCGATTACTCGCGCTATTGGCGATCAGGCAAGGACAGTACGGGTTCCTGCACATATACTTGACACCATGAATAAGGTTGCCCGAGCCCAGCGCGATATGATTCAGGATTTGGGAAGGGAGCCTACAGTTGAGGAAATTGCCGGCCGTCTTGATATCCCAACAGATAAAGTAAGGATGGCACACAATATTTCATTGATTCCAATCTCTCTTGATAAACCCATAGATGACGAGGAATCGAGTTTTGTAGGCGATTTTATCAAAGATCCTCTGGCTGATTCGCCATCACGAAGAGCCGCTATATCGGTTTTAAAAGATCGTTTTAATGAAATTTTGAAAGATTTGCCCAAGAGGGAGGAGAAGATAATAAGATTACGATTTGGCTTAAATGATGGTCTGCCAAAGACCCTGGAAGAAGTTGGCCAGATGTTTAATATAACAAGAGAAAGGGTAAGGCAGATTGAGGCAAAGGCATTGAAAAAACTCCGTCATCCAACACGACTGCGTAAATTACAGATGTACAAGGATTTGATTGATTAGATAGACAGTTCAAATTTCAAATTGGATATTGAATCATAAAATGCCTATCCTTGTCCTACTGTGTGAAATGATGAAATGTGAAATGGGGTCAATCTACAATCTACAATGTTTTAATCTCTTGACTCTTTGTTTATTTTGAATATAATAGCCTATGAAAAAATCG
>SOIY01000138.1 GCA_004376785.1 Candidatus Stahliibacteriota bacterium
AGAGAGTCAGCGCTGATGTATGTGGTTGAACGTATCACAGACCGACAAATAGTAACCGATACCCTGAAACAAGAGTTAAGAGAAATAGTTAAAGAGCGGGAAGAAATTATTGAAGATGAATTTGACCACCTTATAAAGGATTCCCTTATTCTCGACTTTGATAAGAAAATACACTTTGATGAATTTATTAAAATTGCATCGGAAAAATTGAGTGAAAGATTAGATGTGGAGTCAAAAAAATTCATAAAACTCTTCATAGAAAGAGAAAAACAGTCCTGTACGGCACTTCGACCAGGACTTGCAATTCCACATATTATCATAAAAGGCGAAAAAAAGTTTGATATTCTTTTGGTTCGGGCAAAAAAGGGCATCATCTTTCCTGATGCTCCAGAGCCCGTACATATTGTTTTCGTCTTAATTGGAACACAGGACATGAGGAATTTCCATCTCCGCGCACTTATGGCGATTGCCCAAATCAGCCAGCAACACGATTTTGACAAAAAATGGCAAAATGCAAAAACAACAGAAGATTTGCGTGATATTGTACTATTAGGAAAAAGAAAAAGACCATGAATTCAATTACCATTGTTTTTAGAAGCATATAGTAGCAGCTAAGTCTTGACTTTTCTTAATTCCAGAATAAAATAGAAAATGGTTGGTATTGGCTATGATATACATCGATTAGTGGATAACCGTGAATTGTATCTCGGCGGTGTAAAAATTGATTTTGACAAAGGACTATTAGGCCACTCAGATGGAGATGTTTTACTCCATGCCATCTGCGATGCGCTTTTAGGTGCTGCTAATTTAGGTGATATTGGTCTCCATTTTCCACCAGATGATAATCGATATAAAGGAATATCAAGCAATGAAATATTAAAAACAGTTGGCAAACGTCTCGAAAATTCAGGATTTTTTGCAAAGAACATTGATGCTATAGTAATTGCCGAGGCTCCGAAAATATTAACCCATGTAAAACATATGAAACAAAATATTGCCGGCACTCTAAAGATTTCAAAAGACTCGATTTCGATTAAAGGCAAGACAAATGAAGGGCTCGGAGCCATTGGTGAAGGAAAAGCAATTGCTGCCTGGGCAATCTGCGAAATAGCGAGGATAAATGATACCCCTGAAAGATGATCTCCGATCAGCTTCTCGACCAATAGTCACATACATCATATTAGGATTAAATATTATAGTTTTCCTTTATGAATTGTCATTGGGACAACATCTTAATAATTTTATAAGGCAGTTTGGAGCAATCCCTTTTGATATTTTTCATCCAGCTGGTCTTTTTTCATACGCCACTCTATTTTCAAGCATGTTTCTCCATGCTAATCTTATGCACATTCTGGGTAATATGCTCTTTTTGTGGATCTTCGCAGATAATGTTGAAGACAGACTTGGTCATATAAAATTCATTCTTTTTTATTTAGTATGTGGTATTACGGGTACTTTATTACATGCTATCACTGCGCCAAATTCAACAGTACCCATGGTCGGTGCGAGTGGCGCGATATCCGGGGTCATGGGAGCGTACATATTATTATTCCCTAAGGCAAGAATATTAGCACTTATCCCTTTCTTTATTTTCTTTAGAATTACTTATTTACCATCTATCATTTTTTTAGGTATATGGTTTTTATTTCAATTTTTATTTGGGATCTCTTCAATTGGTGGACGAGGTGGAGGTGTAGCTTACTTTGCCCATTTAGGTGGTTTCATTATAGGACTTTTGCTCGCCCTACCATTTAAGAAAAGAAGAAAAAATTATGAATA
>SOIY01000165.1 GCA_004376785.1 Candidatus Stahliibacteriota bacterium
ATTACATATAAACCTTTCTCAAACATGATAAAATATCAATTTACTATAGTTCCTTCTGAAATTGATGTAGATTCGATAGAATTGAGTAATGTTAGGGTTGTTCCAAATCCATATATTCTTCATACAAGATTTGAAAGTACACCATATGATCGAAGATTAATGTTTACGAATTTACCTGAGCAGTGCGAGATACATGTATATAATATTGCTGGTGAGCATATCAATACTATTTATCATACTAATAATCTTGGCTATGAATACTGGGATTTGCGAACAAAATATGGACTCGAGGTTGCATACGGATTATATATTTTCGTAGTGAAAACAGATAACAACACCAAGGCAAAGGGTAAATTTGTTATAATTAAATAATAAGGGTAAGAAGGCTTAAAATGGCTCAAGAGGACAATGAAAGGCATAGAAGAAAACCAAGAAGGCATGAAAAGAGAACCCTGGGAAATTATGGTTTTTTGTCATTGCGAGCCCGCAGGGCGTGGCAATCCCTTGAGATTGCTTCGTCGTCCGCCAAGAGATCTGTCGGACTCCTCGCAATGACGGTTTCGTTGATGAAAAAGACCGGAAATGAAAAATTATGCCTTTTTTCAGCCATTTCAAGAGTGATATCGAAATTAAATATTGTAGGGCAAGGCTTTCCTCTGGAATCGGGACAGGTTAGCCCAGTAATAAACAATGCAAACCTGAATGTTTATCCTAGATTTGTTTTTAGGTATTTAGGTAGTTTAGGCATTTAGGTATTTGATTTACCAAAGGAGGATAAGATATGAAAATATCTAAGATAGCAATAATATGCATAATTCTAATTGCTATTTCTCTTGGCTTTTCTTTTACAAAAGTTGGTACTACAGCCGCACCATTCTTAAAGATTGAATGCGGGGCAAGACCGGTTGCTATGGGTGGTTCCTTTGTAGCACTAGCTAATGATCCTTCAGGCATTTATTATAATCCTGCTGGAATTGCTGAATTGAAAAAGACCTATATTGCCGGTGGTCATACTGAGTGGTTTGCAGAATTGAATCATGATTATGCTATATTTGTGCTTCCTACAAATAGAATAAATTATTGCTTATGGGGTTCATTTCTTACAAGCGGTGATATCGAGATTACAACTATAGAAAATCCTGAGGGAACTGGTCAACACTGCAATTACATTGATGGATTACTCGGGTTTACAGTATCGATGTTTCTCTCTGATAGGCTTTCGATTGGATTATCAGGTAAATATATCCAGCAAAAACTTTATAATGAAAGTGCATCAACGATTGCCTTAGATGTGGGTTCAATCCTACGAACACCTTTTAAAGGTCTGAGACTCGGTATGTGTATGACAAATTATGGTGGTGAGATGCAACTAGCTGGGAATGATTTAATTGTTCAAACTGATCCCTGGCCTGATTATCAAGGCAATCCAGATGTTGAAGCGAGACTTTCAACTGAATCTTTCCCATTACCATTAGCATTCAAATTAGGGATTGCATTTGACCTTGTGGGTAAAGAAGAATCATTTATTGCAAATAAAGACCACCGTTTTACTATAGCTGTGGATGGAATTCATCCAAATGACGGCGAAGAGAAACTTCTGATTGGCTGCGAATACGGACTTTTTAATACCCTTTTCTTGAGAGGTGGTTATAAGCACAATTATGATACTCAAAAATTTACTGCTGGTGCAGGTGTAAAAGTGGATCTTGGAACACGTGAGATCTCTGTTGATTATGCCTATGTGGACATGGATATTTTAGACTCAACCCACAGGATTTT
>SOIY01000176.1 GCA_004376785.1 Candidatus Stahliibacteriota bacterium
GGAAATACTTTATGCTGCACCAGATATAAGTGAGAAGGAGATAAAGATTAATGGTAGGTATGTGAATGGAAAATTGAAGGACATAGTTAATGATGTTGATCTATCACGGTATATATTATAAATACAGGGCAATTAGGGGCAAATAATAAAGACAAGGAGACCAGGAGACTGGGAGACAAGGTGACAAGGGGAAACAGAGAGAAAGGAAGTTTTGAAGTTAGGAAGTTGGGAAGATGGGAGCGGAATATTTTAACATGAAGTTTAAAAAAGTTATTCTTGTCTTAACAGAAGATACTGATCAGATGATTATAACTCAGGTAGTTAAACTATGTAAAAAATTTAGAAGTAAGCTTTTTGTACTCTTCGTAATTGAAGTAAATAGAGCATCTCGATTAGCCCGACTTACCCACCAGAAAACTGATATCCTTGATCAAGAGATAGAAGAAGGTGGGTGGAAACTTCTTTACCTTGTCGAGGACGAGGCTGTTGAGAGTGACGTGTGGACATCGCTTCACCTTGAAAATGGTAATCTGATGGATGTTCTTAAAAAATATATTGAAGCATATGATATTAATACTGTACTTACAAAAAGAAAAGATGAGACTAAAGAAATATTTGTTTCATCTCCAGTCCCAGTGATAGGGTTATGAAAAAACTTGGTTATTGGGTTAGGGTTAAGAAGGTGGAAAATATGTATCCAGCATCCAAACCCATGCCCATCTTCCAAAATTCGTGTATTCGTGTTTACAAGGAGGTGTAATGGTTTTAAATATATCTGAAATCCTAAAACCTGAGGCGATCATGATGGAAATGAAAGCCAGAGAAAAGCTTGCGGTAATAAAGGAATTGGTCGATTATATGGTTGCTAATAAATTTGTTAAGGATGGTAAGGAGTTTGTTAAAGCCTTATGCAAGAGAGAAAATCTTGAATCTACAGGTATTGGTGATGGTATTGCCATTCCTCATGCTCGGACCAATGCGGTTAAAGGTCTTATTTTGGCATTTGCACGTTCACCCAAAGGCGTTGACTTTTCCGCAATTGATGGAAAACCATCACATCTTATTTTTCTTATTGCCTCGCCAGATGATAAAAAATCAGAATATATCGTGGCATTGGCTAAACTTTCGAGGTTATTGCGGAAACATAATGTGCGCGAGCAGTTGAAAAGAGCAGATAGCCCCAAGGAAATCCTGGATATTATAAAGAAAAACGAAGAATGAGAAGCATGGGGCGTTTGTTAGCAATCTGTATATTATTGTTAATTCCTATATTGATCTTTGCCAATAAAATTCTTATTCCAATGGACTTAACACAAATTGATCATTTAAAGGCATACGGTGTAGCGTATCGTGCCCTTGTGATTGAAGCGAATATAGAGTGGTTATTGAATTTTCGTAATGGTTCTTTCTTGATGGATTATGATAAAAGAATTGAAAAGGATTGTGCTATAAACGGTGTTTTGTGGGAGATTGTAACGCCGGATAAGACATTAGATATATACCATACAATCGCAGAAAATAATATGGAAACAATATTTCTTGAGAAGGCACCAAAAATCGCTGTCTATATTCCTGAGAATTTTGAGCCATGGGACGACGCTGTAACACTTGCATTGGAGTATGCAAAAATTCCTTATGACCAGGTGTGGGACGAAGATGTTCTGAAAGGGAATTTAATGAAATACGACTGGCTTCATCTTCATCATGAGGATTTCACCGGGCAGTATGGGAAATTTTATGGCAGTCAGAGGAATACAGATTGGTACAAAGAAGAAGTGAGGATAAACGAAGAGATGGCAAAGAGGTTGGGATTTAATAAGGTTTCAAAAATGAAATTGGCTGTTGCACTTGTAATAAAAGATTATATAGAAAAAGGCGGATTTATGTTTTCAATGTGTTCTGCCTGCGATACATATGACGTTGGACTTGCCTCACATAATACTGATATATGCCATAATGTCTATGATGGTGATTCCTATGATGCAAGTGCCAATAGCAAATTAGATTTTTCTCAGTGTTTAGCATTTGAAAATTTTCAGGTGATACTTAACCCATTTGAATATGAACATTCAACAATCGATGTGACACGTGAGGCGCAGGTGCGCGGTCCAAAAACTTATATTTCTCTGTTCGATTTTTCGGCGAAATTTGATCCAGTACCATGTATGCTTGTTCAGAATCATACTGCCCTGGTAAAGGAATATTTGGGTCAATGCTCAGGTTTTAGAAGAAATACGATCAAATCTTCGGTTTTGATTTTAGCAGAGGTGAGTGGAACTGAAGAGATTAAATACCTGCATGGCAATTTTGGAAAAGGGACATTTACTTACCTTGCAGGACATGATCCTGAGGACTATACACATTTTGTTGGTGATCCACCGACTGAGTTGAAGTATCATAAAAATTCCCCCGGGTATAGGTTAATTCTTAATAATGTTCTCTTTCCTGCTGCCAGGAAAAAGGAGCAAAAAACATAACTGCCTCCAAATTTTTAATTCCTTTAACAGAATTAGAAGAAGAAACTTATCTTAAGTTTAATGAATTAGATGCAGCTGAACTTAAGTTAAAGAGTGATGTCGTCAAAAAATTTAAACAGATTAATGCAAAAGTAAAAATTAACAACTCAGCAATAGGAATAGGCGCAGATTTTGAAGTATATTTTGTTGCTGATTTAATATGTGCGCGTTGCTTAGATACATTTTCCAGGGATTTTAAGGTAAATTTATATTTCAATTATGTTAAAGGTAAGGACCCCTATACAAATGTTGAAAAGGTAAAGTTGGCTGCATCCGACGCCGATAATATCTACTACACTGGTTCACGGATTGATTTAAGTATTGGAATACGAGAGGCAATTGTGTTATCTGTTCCTATAGCCTTATTATGTAAGGATAATTGTCGTGGCTTGTGTCCGGTCTGTGGTAAAAATAAAAACAAAGAAAAATGTGACTGTAAAACTGAAAAAGTGGGTCTTTTTACGCCAATCCCTAAGAAGAAAAAAGGTAAAGCAAAAAGGGTTAAGAAAAAATGATTGTACTTTTACTTTTTTCGATATTATCTATAGATAGTATTTTATGCCCTCCAGAACTTAGTACTGCACAGTTTGGTATTTGTGTTTTAGATCTCAGCAATGATCGCGTAATTTATGTGCGTAATAGTCAGAAGCTTTTTGTTCCGGCATCCAATATGAAGATTATCACAACGGGTGCAAGTTTATGTTTTCTTGGTCCAGAATACCATTTCAAGACCCGGCTTGCGATTAAAGGTAAAATAAAAAAGAATAAGCTTTACGGCGATATTATCATCATTGGAGGTGGGGATCCTACATTTAGCCTGGACAATCTGGAACAATTTGTTTTAACAATAAAAAGTTACAATATAAGTGAAATTACAGGTAATATTATCTTAAACGACAATTATTTTACTGATATTAGTTTAAACGGTAATTCTTTTACATTTGAAAGACTCCCAACAGGCTGGGCATGGCATTATCTTGATGCGCGTTATGCACCTGAGATTTCAGCACTCTCAATGAATAAGAATTGTGTTAACGTAAAGATGATAGGGACCGGGCTTGGGGATTATGCGGATGTTACAATCGAACCTGAAACAGATTATGTCAAATTGATTAGTAATATGATAACCAAACAAGGTGAGGACAGTATTATTATTTTGCGCAGACCAGATGCAAATATAATTTATGTTGATGGCGGAATTGGTGAGAACCATAAAAAAGATATCGAGGTTGCAGTAAAAGATCCTGCAATGTTTGTGGGACAATACTTTAAAGAGAGATTGTTGAATGCAAATATAAAACTTCATGGTAATATTATAAAGAAGAATGATACCATATTTTCTACGACAGAATCAAATGGGGGGATTATTGTTGATTCAGTAATATCTGCATCCCTCATTGAAATTCTAAAGGAAACCAATATTGAGAGCGTGAATCTTTATGCTGAAATATTGGTTAAGACTCTTGGCGCTCGCTATTACAATGAAGGTAGTTTCAAGACAGGCATACGAATGTTAAAGAGATTTCTGAGAATGTGTGGTGCAGATACTAATGTAGTATCATTATGGGATGGCTCAGGTTTATCAAGGCATAATTTAATCTCTCCTTATTATTTAGCCCTTGTTTTACGTTATATGTACTATAGCAGATTTTCTAAAACATTTTATGATTTATTACCAACATCTGGTGAAGGAACATTAGAATACCGATTTAAAGATTTTGATGGTGTAATACGCGCCAAAACAGGGTCATTACATGCAATCTCTTGCCTTTCTGGATATCTACGTATAGACGAGACTGATTACTGTTTTTCGATGATGTTTAACAACTACACCTGTAAAAGAAAAAAGATAGAACAAATACAGGAACAGATTATTCGAGCAATAGAAGAACAACTAAGCACAGAGAATAATGCCAAATTTCAAAGTACAAATGTCAAGTGAATCCCGCCCATCTGCGGCGATAGGATGGATGAATCCCGCTCATCTGAGATGGGCGTGGATGAAATCTAAATTTCTAATGTCCAATTTCAAAATTATATTTAACCATTTAACCAGTTACCATTTTACCAAACTATGATAAAACGAAGATTCAATTATAAAGAAGGTCGTTTGATTCCCAGAAAAAAACACAGTAAGCCTTTTCGTTTTGTTGGTATAGGTATTATTATAATGGCAGTGATTATATTTATCTTTTATAAATTGATGGTGAAATAAGACGACGGAATGGCTAATGTTTTTGACCTTCATTGTGATACGCCGCATAATATAGGTAAGAATAAATTCAATCACATAGTACCGGAGAAGCTGCATCGTCAGAATTATTTAGGAGCGGTGTTCGCGCACTTTATAGTCCCAAAAGCAAAATATCCATTTGTTGATGTGGTTAAATTGATTTCTTCAACCATGGTTTATGTGAATAAAAAGAAAAATATACATATTGTCCATTCATATAAGGAACTCAACGAAAAAAAAGTGAATATAATATTGGGTGTTGAAGGTGGTCATATTTTTGACAATACATTCAAACAGATTGAGGTTCTTTATGATTTGGGAGTGAGGGTATTTACCCTGACCTGGAACAATTCAAACAAACTTGCACACTCTGCCCTGGAAACAGATAAAAAAGGTATTACAAAAAGGGGTAAGGAGTTCTTAAGGAAATTGAAGAATTATAATGTAATCATAGATCTTTCCCATGCATCAACAAAGACTGTGCTTGATGTTTGTGGGGTCTGTGAGAATCAGGTAATTGCATCACATTCCTGTGTCAGGGCACTAAACCCATCATTTATGAGAAATATTGATGATAGAGCAATAAAGGCAATTGCTGAAAAAGGTGGGGTAGTTGGGGTAAATTTCTCAAGATATCATCTGGGTGGCTATAGTGTTATTGATCATATTGATTATCTTAAAGACAATTTTAGTATAGATGTACCTGCAATTGGCAGTGATTTTGATGGTATTAATGACGCTGTGATTAAAAGCCCATCAGGATTGAAGGATTTGGAAAAAGAATTATTGAAAAAGGGCTATAAAAAAAATGAAATTAATAAGATTTTTAGTGGAAATTTTTTGAGAGTACTGAAAAAGAGCGTAATGCGTAGAGAGTAAAGCGTAGGGTGGAGGAAGTGCCCCGACTTTAGAAGTTAAAATTTAAAATTTAAAAGTTAAAAGTTAAAATGAGATGGGGGGTATTTAGAAAGTTTGTAATTTGTCATTTGGTGCTTGGGATTTGTTTTGTTCCTCGCCTTGCGAGGAAATGGA
>SOIY01000060.1 GCA_004376785.1 Candidatus Stahliibacteriota bacterium
AATTAGTAAAAAAAATTTTGACAATACCTAGTAATAAACTAGAATTAAAATATGAATGTTAACACGAAATTTTATCCTATTTCAATTGATGAAATAAAAACCAAAGTTGCACGGAAGAATAATATATGGAAGTAAAAACCGATTTAAAATTAGGTGATTGCGAAAAAGAATTAAAAAACATACCTAATAATTCAGTTGACCTGATTTTCACTTCGCCTCCTTATGCTGACCAACGAAAAAACACATATGGAGGTATACATCCTGATAAATATGTAGAGTGGTTTTTACCTATCTCTAAACAACTTCTACGAGTTCTCAAGCCTACAGGAACTTTTATATTAAATATCAAAGAAAAAGTAGTTAATGGTGAGCGTAGTACCTATATAATGGAACTTATTTTAGAGATGCGTAAACAGGGCTGGCTGTGGACCGAAGAATTTATATGGCATAAAAAAAATTGTTATCCTGGAAAGTGGCCTAACCGATTCAGAGATGCTTGGGAGAGATTATTACAATTCAATAAAAACAAAAAATTTCATATGTATCAAGAGGAAGTGATGGTGCCGATAGGAGACTGGGCAAAAACTAGATTGAAAAACCTGAGTGAAACAGACAAAATAAGGGATGAATCTAAAGTCGGTAGTGGCTTTGGAAAAAATATTTCAAACTGGCTGGACAGGAATAAAGCTTACCCAACTAATGTTTTGCATCTTGCGACCGAATGTAACAATAAGAATCATAGTGCGGCATTTCCTGAAGGTTTACCTGAATGGTTTATTAAACTATTCACAAAAGAAGGGGATATCGTTCTTGACCCTTTTATGGGTTCAGGAACAACAAACTTGGTCGCTAAGCGAATGAAACGAAATTCTATAGGGATAGAAATTGCCCCTGAATACTACGAAATGGTAAGAAGTCGAATTGAACCAGTAGAACTTTATCTATTTGAACCGGGTGTAAAATATGAAAAAACTTAACTTAAAGGATATCTCTAAGTATGTTGAGGAAAATATTGGCGATTTTCACAAAAAAAGAATATCAAGCCTTGATTCCTTAAAACTCTCTAGGGTACTTAAAAGGAAGAATCCTTATCTTTTCAAAGCTAAATATGTCCTTACAGCCGAAAAAATTATTAGAGGTCTTGTTGATGCTCACATATCCTCTAATGAAGAGACTATTTTTGGTGACTGGTTGGAGGGGCTTGCTATTTATATCAACAAAAAAGTTTACGGAGGCTGGAAGTCAGGTGTTACAGGTATTGATTTGGAGTTTAATAAAGATGGTATCAGATATATTGTTAACATCAAATCAGGGCCAAATTGGGGCAATAGTAGTCAAATCGCCAAAATGATTTCTGATTTTAAAACGGCCAAGAAAGCAATAAGAACAAGCAATTCAGGTATAAATATCGTTGCTGTAAATGGTTGTTGTTATGGACGGGACAATAATCCCGATAAAGGCAACTATTTCAAATATTGTGGACAACAATTTTGGAAGTTCATTTCTGGAAACACCGATCTTTATACAGAAATCATAGAGCCATTAGGGCACAAGGCAAAAGAGAAAAACGAAGATTTTATGAAATCTTATTCTCAAATGATTAACAAATTCACACTCGAATTTGGAAAAGAATTTTGCGATTCTAACGGTGCAATTGACTGGGAAAAACTGGTGAAATTCAATTCTTCAGTAAAACCTCCGGTCAAGAAAAAGAAAAAATAATTGTTGGTGTAATCCTAATGAATACTATATCAAA
>SOIY01000022.1 GCA_004376785.1 Candidatus Stahliibacteriota bacterium
ATTATTGCTTCATTACCAACACAGGAATAAAACACATATCCTGTGTTAGGACCGTCATAGCGCTTTTTCTCATCTAAAATCGATGAGACACAAGGTTCTATGTGATCTGCTGCCCAGCCAAAAGCAGGGTCACCGACCTTTATATTATAGACAATGCCGCCGGTTCCAGGTAAATGGAATGGTTTTCCTTCTGAATCAACACCATGTGCACTTCGTGCTCCGGGATTTGCAATATGTCCCTGAACTGACATCATAACCAATTTTTTTTCATTTGTTTTCAACATAATAACCTCCCTTTGTCCATTATAGAGAAGATTTAATACATGTCAACATTTTAAAGGGCTTAAAATGGCAGAAAAAGGCTGATAGATGGCTATTAAGGGCTTCATTATAATCATTTTTTTTCTTATTGGTCTTTAATTGTCTTCTTTCTACCCTCTTGAGCTCTGTTTGAGCTTTCTATCAAATGATTGACAACAGGCATTTGTTGATTATAATAGCACAATAGTATATAAGTAGACAGTAGATAGTACTCAACAGAAGGAAGGAAAAACTGGCTACTTTTTACTGACTACTTACTACTGCAATCCAATCTGCTCACGGCGGATTGAATTGGTACGGGCCTGTAGCTCAGTTGGTTAGAGCAGCTGACTCATAATCAGCGGGTCGGGGGTTCAAATCCCTCCGGGCCCATTATAAAAGGAGAAATTCTAATTACTAAATCCGAAATTCTAAACAATTTCAAATATCAAATTTTCAAAATTCAAAACTGTTTTGGTGCTTTGTATTTAGGGTTTTGTATGTGTTTAGGATTTAGAGCTTCGAATTTAGTATTTGGCAAATTTATTTGCTTATGAGTTGGTCAGTTCATCCCGCAACATATAATCGAATCAAAACAATCTTGAGCTTAGTCTTTATTTTTATATTTCTTGTTTTTGTAGCAATGTTTTATGGAGTTTTTTGGAGTATTTTGGGTTTTATTATACTTTTTTTCTCATTACACTCTTATTATTTCCCCACTTACTACGAGGTGAAGGGCGATGAGGTGATAATTAAGAATATTTTTACTACACAAAAGAGAAGTTTGAAAGAATTTAGAAAAGTGTATAAAGGAAAGAATGGAATATTATTGAGTCCTTTTAAGAGGAAGACTTTTTTGAATCAATTTCGAGGTGTATTCTTACTTTTACCACCGGCGCGAAATGATATCGAAGATTTTTTAAAAGAACGTATTGCTTCTTATGAAGAGGTTTCAAAGGATGATTCTGCAACAAATGATTAGACGTGAAAATTTGACGAATATTGATAGGGTCCTTGCACAGAAATATGCATCCGATTTTTCCATTCCAATAGAACTTGCGCAAATTGTAGCTAAGCGGTTTCCAAAATACAGCGAGGCGAGAGTATTTTTATTCCCTGAGGTTAAGTATTTTTATAACCCCGAAACTATACCTGATATCGAATTAGCAACAGACGAGATTTTAAAATCACTTAATAAAAAGGAAGGGATCCTTATTTATTGTCATGATGACCCTGATGGTTATACCTCAGCAGCAATAATGTATAAGACCTTGAATGATCTGCGTCGAGCTGATAATGAATCAATCTTTGTATATCCTGTCATCCGCGAAAAAGATGGTTATATCTTAAATCCTGATGTCCTAAGAGATTATAAGCAGAAGGGAGTTAACCTTATTGTAACAGTCGATTTTGGAATAAGTAGTGGAGAGAATTTTCGTATTGCAAAGGACCAAGGATTAAAACTTGTTGTTTGTGACCATCATGAAATAAAATCCACAAATTTTTCTGTTCCTGCAGTAGATCCTAAAAGACCTGATTCAAAATATCCATTTCGTGAACTTGCAGGAGTTGGTGTTAGTTTTAAGCTTGCGCAATCTCTTTATCAGAAGGCATTTAACCTTAATCCCGATGAATTTTATAATCTAAAAAAAGAGTTTTTTCCTTTAGCTTTGGTCGGCACAATTTCTGATAGGGTGGTTTTGCGTGAAGAAAATAGAATATTTTGTTACCATGGTATACAGATATTTAACCGTATAGATACTCCCTGGATTAGATATTTTAGGAAGGGTGGGGAGATTGGGATAACACGGATTACCGGGGAGATTATTCCGACTATTTCGTCAGCTGCTTATATTAAACCTAAATATGGCGTTGATATTCTATTAAGTCAGGACGAAAATTATGTATTCGATACAATCGCAAAATTGAAGGGAATTATTACTAAACGGAGGCAGGGGGCTGAATTATTATTCAAGGAGACACTTTCTGCAGCCAATATTTTCCCAAAATTGGTTGTTTCAATCATCCCATATTCAGGGGAGCGTTATCTTGGTGCTGTTTCTGCACGCCTGAGAGATTATTATAAAAGGACTTCGACCGTTATTGGCATAAAAAATGGAAAATGTTATGGTGAGTTGAGGAGTAATGATATAGATCTATATGAGATGCTGCATAGTTTCCGGCAGTTCTTTCTGGATTTTGGTGGTCACCGTAAAGCTGCTGGGTTTACAATGCTTCAGCAAAATCTTGATAGATTTGTAGATGGGGTACAAAAATATATTTCGGATTGTGAAGAAGCCATATCAAATGAGCAATCCGTATCTAACAATTTACCTGTGGCTTTTTTAGATAAATCAAATGTTAATATTTTAAAACCTTTAATACCATTTGGCGAAGGTAATCCTCCGCCTGTATTGACAGATGGTGTGAGTGTGTATACAATAGATAATAGATTTAATATTATAGATAAGGAATGATAAATGGCGAATCTTAATTTTGCAAAAAAAGAATTGAATCAAAAAATTGTATATTATGGCACAGGTCTTTGTGGTAAAACGACGAACCTTCGTACTGTATATGCTGCACTAAATCCTCAGAGAAAAGGTAAGATGATGAGTCTTGCCACTGAACTTGACCAGACACTTTTCTTCGACTTCTTGCCTGTAGATTTAGGCGATGTGAAAGGTTGGAAATTACGGTACCATCTGTATACTGTACCAGGCCAAATCTATTACAATGCTTCTCGAAAACTTGTTCTTAAAAACGTTGATGGTTTGGTTTTTGTTGTTGATTCCCAGCAGGAACGTCTTGATGAAAATATTGAGAGTTACATTAATCTTCAAGATAATTTAAAAAGCTATAATCTAAGTTTGAACGATATACCAATGGTTATTCAATACAATAAACGTGATCTTCCTAACATATTGCCAATCAATGATCTTCAACTTCAGATAAATAAGGGGGGGTACACATATTTTGAAAGTGTGGCAATTAGGGGCATCGGTGTTTTTGATACCTTGAAATCTATTTGTCAACTAACTGTTTTAAAACAGATGGACGATTTGATTCAGGTATAAAACATTATTTTCCGATAAATATATAGCTTTTAACCTATTGACTTTAGGTAAAATCTTTATTATAATTTATATATAATGAATAGAACACCTACAATAACTATTACTCAAGAGAAGATTGATAAACTCGATAGTTTGCTTGGCATTTTTTGTGACCGAGCAAATACTGTGTGGTCTATATTGATAACAATATCCGGTCAGCTTTTGATGCAAAGAGGTTTTGTATATTCATTTGATGTTCTTGCAATATCTGCGCTTGCTTGTGGTGTTTTCAACTCCACCATGGAACTTGCACGAATAGTTGGGGAAAACAAATTTAGCCAATTTCTTCAGGAGGGCAAAAAATTTAGTGTTTATTATATTGGCGTCAATGAAGAGTATTTACTTGTGTCGCTTTTTGATGACCGTACTTTGCCTGGAGTTGTTAAGGTAGCAAGCAAAGAATTTTCTTCTGAGGCAGAAAAGATTTTGTATAATAAGTCATGAAGAGAGAATTTAATTTTGAAAATTTTTATGTTTATGAAGGTAACAAAGTAACCTATCTTGCTGCCAAAAAGATTGTTGAATTTCCTGGAGATATTTTTAATCCCCTGTATGTATATAGCGGGTCAGGATTGGGGAAGACCCATCTTTTGATGGCAATATATTCTGAATTAAGCAAAAAATCCGCAACTTTTTTCTTTTCAGCTAAAGAGTTTGAGAGATATTTAGATAAGACAACGGTATTTGATACACCAATGATTATTGATGATCTCCACACTATATCCAGTAAATATCATGAGACTATTGTCGGTATTATTGATAAATTTCTGGCAGGGAATAAACAGATTTGTTTTTCGGGCAATGTGGCACCAAGAGATCTGAGAGATTTTAGCACAAAATTACTTTCACGACTTGAAGGAGGGCTTGTTTGTGACATTCTGCCGTCTAAAGAAATTGAGCTCGTCGAATTGATAAAGAAAAAATCTAGCGAGGCTGGAATTCTACTGTCTGATGAAGTTGCTCTGGAACTTGCTCAGATTTCTACTGGTTCGGTTCGGGCAATTGAGGGGATGATAAATCGTTTAATTGCATATTCTTCCCTTGGTAATTTATCGGTTGAAATTGATAGTGTCCGTATGATCTTAAAAGAATTCTATCCTAAAGGTATATACAGTCCAGTTTCTTCATTATTGGAGGAATTGAAAAAAAATGCAAGCGAAATCTTGCAAGATGTTTCAGAAAAACTTGATGTACGCGAAGAATATAGAGAAAAGATATATATTTGGAAGATGAAAGGGTTTGATACTACATCTTTGAAACTATTGCTTGATGGAGATATTGGTTTCTTGAAGGAAGAATATGATAATTTTATAAAGAAAGTTGAAAGGCTAATAGAGCTTCAAAAAGAATTTGGTGCTTTAGACACCAGTGATTTCCCGGATGAGGCTATGAAGATTGAGTCAATGTTATTTTCTCCTGATCATGTAGATGAGATTAAAGAACACCTGACCGCTATCAAGAATGTCCACAGGATTATAGAATCTGGAAAATCGTTTGACACATTTATTATTGGTGCTTGTAATAAAAATGCAGTCGATATCTATAAAGAACAGGTTTTAAAAAATTTAGGTGAAAAGTTTAATCCATTCCTTATTTTTGGCGGTAAGGGTACGGGTAAAACTCGTTTTTTAGAGGCTGTATATAATGATTTAATAAACCGAGATAAATCAGTAAAATTTAGTGATCTTGCCAGCAAAGAGAGGGTATCAAGATTGGGTGACACTGAGCAATACGATGTGCTGTTGTTCGATAATTTTCACTATACGTTTTCTGCCCAGGATGAGTTAAGGAAAAAGATTTTCGATTCTATTCAGAATTTTATTAAAGTAGGTAAGGCGGTGATTTGCAGTTTAGCCGTATCGCCCTCTGATTTATCATTATCAGATGATGAAAAGTCTATTCTTGAATTCGGTATTGAAACAGAATTTGGAGCGCCAAGCCCTGATGTTGTGGAGGCGTACATTAAATCAAAGTTAGAATTGAATGAAGCTGAGAAAGTTCTCAATGAGGGTGTGTCTGGGTTTACATCGTTTTACGAAATTGATGAATTTTTAGACTCTACCAAAACAGAAGAATCACAAAAAATGATTCCACTTGGGTTTTCTGGTGAGGATGAGAAATCTATAAAAGAAGTTTCACCGGGATTTTCTGGTGCAGAAGACGAACAGGAGAAAGAAGTTCAAGAGAAAGAAGAGGCGGAGGAAATAGTTGTCTCAGAAGAAACTGAAGAAGAAATGGGTGAAGAGAAGTTAACAATTACTAAAGCTGAGGTACCTAAAAATATTAAAGAAGAACGGTTTATTATACAGGAAATATCAGGAGAGTTGATTGAAGATAATTATTAAT
>SOIY01000333.1 GCA_004376785.1 Candidatus Stahliibacteriota bacterium
CTTGACTTAGGCGAAAATCTGTTTATAATTGTATCTGATTATGAAGACAATCATGGGCGAATCAGAAATCAGGCGGGCTCTGGTTCGAATTTCCCATGAGATCATTGAGAAGAATAAAGGAATTAAAAATTTAGTCCTTATCGGCATAAAAAGGCGCGGTGATTTTATCGCCCGGAGGATTGCTGACAGGATTGAAAAAAGTGCGGAGAAAAAGATATTAATTGGGGCACTTGATATTACCCTGTATCGTGATGACCTTCAACTCGTTTCCGAAACTCCAATAATTGAAAGTACTGATATTCCCTTTGATTTAAGTAAAAAGATGATCATTTTGGTTGATGATGTGCTGTATACAGGAAGAACTATCCGTGCAGCAATTGAAGAAATTTTGGATTTTGGAAGGCCAAAGGCAATTCAACTTGCTGTTCTGGTCGACCGTGGACACAGGGAATTACCGATTCAGGCAGATTTTGTGGGTAAGAAGGTACCTACAGCAAAGAGTGAGATTGTCGATGTTCATATAAAAGAACTCGATGAAGAGGATTGTGTAGTTATTCATCATTATGAAAAAGCGAAGAAAAAAGCGAAAAAGCGTAAGCAAAAATCTCGGATAAGATTAAAAAAAGAACCTAAACCTAAGGTTAAACAATTAACCATGACACACCTGAAAGACGATAAATCATGAATCCTAAAAAAGATCTTTTGGGTATTGAGAAGTTGACCGGCAAGGAAATAAATCAGTATCTTAGTTTAGCGAACAGATTTGTTAAGGTTTTGGAAAGACCAATACCAATCGTGCCGTCGCTTCGGGGAAAGACGATCCTAACCCTGTTTTTTGAACCGTCAACACGTACCCAGATTTCATTCAGTGTTGCGGCAAAGAGATTATCAGCCGATATAATTAATTTTTCGCGGGCAACATCAAGTGTTTCAAAAGGGGAGACCCTTCTTGATACTGCAAAAAATATTGAGGCGATGAAGGTTGATGGCGTAATTGTTAGACACTCAGCATCTGGAGCAGCAAAATTTCTTGCTGATCAGCTTGATGCTTTTATTATTAATGCTGGTGATGGTAGTCATGAACATCCTACCCAGGCTCTCTTGGATTTGATGACCATGAGGCAAAATTTTGATAATTTCAAAAACTTGAAGGTCTTGATTATTGGAGACATTGCACATTCTCGTGTTGCACGTTCAAATATCTTTGGACTTAAAACCCTTGGTGCCCAGGTTGCAATCTGTGCACCACCAACCATGATTCCTTTAGGTATTGACAAACTCGGAGTTGATGTTTTTTATAATCTCGATGATGTTATTGGTGATTTTGATGTGGTTATGGCATTACGCATTCAAATAGAAAGGCAGGGAGCCGGTCTATTTCCTTCAATAAGAGAGTATCGAACGCTCTATGGTTTGACCAATGAGCGTGTACATAAGATGAAGCCAAAAAGTATTATTATGCATCCTGGTCCTACAAATCGGGGTGTTGAGATTGATCCAGATGTCGCTGATAGTGACAAATCTGTCATCTTAGACCAGGTTAAAAATGGTGTTGCAGTCAGGATGGCAATATTATTTATCCATGCTGGAGGAAGGATTGAGTAATATTATTAGGTATAGGAATTTTGAAAATTCCTATACAAACTCTAAACCCAGCCTATTTATAATAGGCTTGGGTAAATCCGAAACACTAAATCCGAAACAAATTCAAATTAGCCAAATACAAAATCCAAAACAGAATAATTCATCT
>SOIY01000076.1 GCA_004376785.1 Candidatus Stahliibacteriota bacterium
TCCATGGGGATATTTAATCTTTTTGCTGTTGCCTCAATAATCCTTATGTTTGCCTGGTGAGGAACCAAAAGATCTACTTGTTCTGGTGAGATGTCTACTTTCTTTAATGTCTCAATGGCTGATTCGTACATTGCACGTACTGCTACTTTAAATACTTCATTACCTTCCATTTTCAGGTAGTGCAACTTATTTTCAACTGATTCATGGGAGGCAGGAATTCTTGAACCTCCTGCTGGTTGTTGGAGAAGATGTCCATATGAGCCATCAGCACTATAATATGTAGAGAGAATTCCTCGTTTTTCATCTGTTTTCTTCAGCAGAGCAGCACCAGCAGCATCACCAAAAAGCACACAGGTTGAACGGTCTGTGTAATCTGTGATCTTGGTTAATTCCTCAGCACCAATAACCAGAATGTTGTCATAACCATTTTTAATAAATGATTCTACAATGGTGAGTGCATAAAGCCAGCCAGTACATCCTGCAGAGATGTCAAATGAGATGATCCTTCTGGCACCAATTTTGTGCTGCACCAGGCAGGCAGTAGAAGGGAAGAGCATATCAGGTGTGGCTGTTGCTACAATTATTGCTTCAACCTCATCTGTCTTTATCTTAGCTGATTCGAGCGCCCGTTTTGCGGCATTGGCCGCAAGCTCACTGGTCGGCACATTATCTTCAGAAACTCTTCTCTCCTTTATCCCGGATCTTGTTCTTATCCATTCATCCGATGTTTCGACAATTTTTTCTAAATCAAAGTTTGTTAGAACTTTGTCTGGAACATAACTGCCTATACCCGCTATATATGCATTCATTTTTTTATTCTCTTTTTTATTTCCTCTACAATATTAAATTCGACACAGGTTTTGGCAAGTTTAATCGCATTTTTCAGCGCCTGGGAAGAGGAATGCCCATGGCAAATAATTACCACACCCTCAACACCTAAGAGTATTCCGCCGCCATATTCTTCATAATTGAACTTTGCCTTTAAACCTTTGATCGCCGGTTTCACTAGATATTGACCGAACTTACGGCGTGCGATTGCATCCACCTCATCTCTTAACATGCGCCATATGCTGTCAATCATACCTTCTGAAAACTTCAAGATTACATTACCAGTAAAACCATCAGAGATTATGACATCAGCAAATCCCTTCATTAAATTACTTCCTTCGATATTGCCGATGAAATTTAAATCACTTTTCTGGAGAATTTGATATGCCTTTTGTCTTACTTCATCACCCTTTACACTCTCGCTGCCAATATTTAAAATAGCTACTCGTGGCTTTTTTTTCTTCAGCGCTATCTGAGCGAAGATTGAACCCATTAATCCATAATTATAATAATCTATGGATTTTGGATTAATATTTGAACCGACATCGAGCATTGCTGAATAACCAGATTCAGCAGGGAGCGTGATGGCAAGACCGGCTCTTGATAGCCCCTCAATTTTCCCTAATGTGATCATGCTGAATCCTAAAATTGCTCCTGTATTACCAGCGCTCACTATTGCATCGAGTTCTTTGTTCTTTAACAAATTCATTAAGACACCCAATGAAGAATTTTTCTTCTTACGTATTGCAACTGAAGGGATTTCGTGCATCCCAATTACTTCATCGGCAAGTCTGAAATCAAATCCGAGTTCAGTTACCTCATGCTCATAATCCCCCTTACCACATACTACTAAATCGCATATTGGATCTTCCTTTAATAGCTTAAGTGTTTCAATTTCGTTCTTGGGGGCTGAGTCTGAGCCCATTAAATCAAAGCCGATTTTCAAGTTTTCTTCTCTTCCTTTTTAGGTGGTAATACTAATTTGTCTTTATAATAACCGCAGTTTGGGCATACCCTATGGGGTAACCTGGGACTGTGGCATTTAGAACACTCAACAAACTTCACAGGTTTAATCTTATACTGTGAGCGTCTTTTGTTTTTTCGAGCGTGTGACTGTCTGCGTTTAGGTACTGCCATTTAGCCTCCTTTTAATTTTCTCCTGGTTTCTTTGTCACTCTTCTTCTTGTCTCATTTCTCCGGGTACATGTTCATTGCCGCAAACCACTTATTCAGCTTTTCAATTCTCTTGTTCTTATCATCAGGTAATTTAAATGGTCTGCCGCGACAATCAATGATTAGACCAACAAGACCACCAATTGCCGTGGTTTCTAATGGTTTACCCCGACCTTCACCAACATTGAATCCCTTTTCAGGCTGTAGTATGAGTTTTGCTGTTTCACCTTGAGCAAGTGGTAGTAATACAATCTCACCATACTTAATAACTTTTTCATCTGCCTTACCGTTCTTATATTCAATCTTTATCTTAAGGACATTTGCCCCTTCTTTGCCTTCGCCAACCGGAGCAATACAATGGCCCAATGGTATAAGGCAATCTTTTTCAAAAACCTCGGTTGCTGACTTTTCGTGAACAGTTGAAAGCACACCAAGATGGGGCATCATGAATATTGAATCGACGGCAATGCGCGTTACACCCTCAGGGAGAAAGGCATCAATTACCATAAGTGCTGCTTGATTCCTTCTTGGCGCATGGGATAGGCTGCCGCCAGAACCAATTATGAGATTGAGTGACATTAAATTAATGAGAGTTTCACCGGTCATGGTTTGAGCAAAGGCGTCAGAGATTGTTCGCTCCTGCTGCACTCCTTTGAGACCAACCGCCATATTTTTATGTTGATCAAAAGCCAGTCTTAAAGCCTCTCGTGCAATCGCCTGTTCAATTTTTAAATCGTCTAATGCACTTGGGATTGTTGTTGGACGGATCATTTTGTTTCTGATTCTATTTCTCAGATCTCTTTCATCAATGTCTTCAGGTAACCACCGCATGATATTTTCTATTCCTGCTTCAGCGAGTACATTACTAATTGAATAAGACATGCCAAGATTAGCACTAACAGTTCGGTTAAAGATCCCTTGAAATACTGAGAATACATCGGTTGTTGCCCCCCCAATGTCAACACCCATTGCATCAATTTTTTCTTTCTTCGCAACAGCTTCGACTAAAAGTCCAACTGCCCCAGGCGTGGGCATAATTGGGACGTCAGTTTTTTTCATCAAGTTTTTGTAGCCAGGCGCGTGTGCCATTACGTGTTCCATAAATTGATCGTGTATCTTATGTCGTGCAGGACCTAAATTCTCTCTTTCAAGAACTGGCCTCAGGTTTTCAACAATAACGAGTGCAGTATTTTCTTTCAATGTTTTCAGAATTATATCTCGGGCATCTTTATTCCCTGCATATATAACCGGTAATTCATAACCAACTCCAAATCTCGGTTGTGGATCGGCAGCTTTTATTAATTCAGCCAATTCAACAACATGGGAAATAGTTCCTCCATCTATACCGCCCGAAAGCAGTATCATATCAGGTCTCAAATTTCTTATTCGTTGTATCTTCTCATGTGGAAGTCTACCGTCGTTTGAGGCGATTACATCCATTACTATTGCGCCTGCACCAAGGGCTGCTCTTGCAGCGCTTTCCGCAGTCATTGTTAATACTACACCAGCAACCATCATTTGCAGACCCCCGCCGGCTGAAGAGGTAGATACATAAAAATCTACACCTTCTTTATCCTTTACCCCCTTGATAATATCTTCACCCTTGAGGAGTTTGATTCCTGAAAGTTCTTCAACCTCTCTTACGGCATTTAAAACACCTTTTGTGACATCCTCAAATGGTGCCTCTACTGTTGTCGGCGCTTCGCCCCGAACAACGAGACGGTATTCATCTCCTTTTTTTTCAATTAGTATTGCCTTGGTTGTAGTACTGCCACAATCAGTGGCGAGAATTCTTTTCGGCTCTTTTTGCTTCATTCCTTTCCTCCTCAAGACGTTCAATTTCACAGATTAACGCCTCGATATTATTGCGGTCCTCTAACATTGCAGCAACTTCTTCATATTCGCGATAGGAAAACAGAGCGCGATAAAAAGGCTGCATGAAAATTAGGAATTGATTTCCTAAAAATGACAATGGTTTAGAAGATTCTAAAAAAACGATTGCAACTGGTGATAAACGATAATCCACCACCTTTTGAGCAATTTTATTCATCAAGAACTTTTTGCGTTCTTCAGTTACTTCGAACTGTATTTCATCCATTTGGTCTTTAACTCTTTAATCGCCTTAACCTCATCAAGACGGCGCACTGGTGTTGAGTGCGGTGCTGTTTTTAAGATATCTGGATTATCGTCAGTCTCTTTCCGTATTTTCTTCATAACTTCGATAAATTTATCAAGTGTTTCCTTTGATTCGCTATCTGTTGGTTCGATCATTAGTGCCTCGCTTACAATTAAAGGAAAATATACGGTGGGTGCATGGAGGCCAAAGTCTAATAATCTTTTTGCCACATCAAGGGTTTTTATCCCGTGTTCCTTTAAATTTTTTCCTGACAAAACACCTTCGTGCATGCAAAAATCCGAATACGTAAGATAGTAATCGTCCTTCAATGATTCAATAATATAATTTGCATTAAGGATTGCTGATTTTGAGATCTCTTTTAATCCCTGTTCACCAATGATTCTCAAGAATGTATAGGCTTTGACCATCACCAAAAAATTACCGTAAAAGGTTTGGACCTTACCAATGGAATCAGGTATATCATAATTTAAGTAGTAAACATTTTTATCTTTTGATACAATCGGTATAGGTAGAAAGGATTCCAGTAATTTCCTTACTGCTACAGGTCCTGAACCTGGTCCACCACCGCCATGAGGGGTTGAGAATGTCTTGTGCAGATTAAAATGAACTGCATCGAAACCTGAATCTCCAGCGCGGGTAATGCCTAATAAGGCATTCAAGTTTGCTCCATCAAGATAGATTAAGCCGCCCTTTTGATGTATAATTTCAGTAATCTGTTTCACATTTTTTTCAAATAGACCAAGGGTATTTGGATTGGTTAGCATTAATCCAGCAACCTCATCAGTCATCAGTTCATTCAATTTATTTATGTCAACAAGACCTTTATCATTTGATGGTAAAGTAATGGGTTTAAAACCAGAGAAATTTACACTTGCCGGATTTGTTCCGTGCGCTGAGTCAGGCACGAGGATATATTTTCTATTCTCATTTTTCTTATTAAAATATGCCTTGAACATACTGATTGCAGAAAATTCACCCTGGGCACCTGCTGCTGGTTGTAAGGTAATGGTATCTAAATTAACAATTTTTTTCAGATATTCGCCCAGTTCATACATTAATTTTAAGGCGCCCTGCACGGTTTTTTCTGGTTGAAGCGGATGAATATTTGCAAAACCATCTAATCTTGCTGCTTCCTCATTAATCTTTGGGTTATATTTCATTGTACAGGAACCGAGTGGATAAAAGTCTTGGTCCACATGATGATTCAAAACTGAAAGGTTTACAAAATGTCTCATTACCTGGGGCTCGCTCACTTCAGGCAATTCTGCTGTTGTTGTACGCCGATAAGATACTGGTACATCTATTTTAGGCACATCACATGCTGGCAAAGAGTAACCTTTTCTTCCGGTCTCTGATATTTCAAAGATCAGTTCCATTTCACTCTTTTAATTATCTCTGGTGGATCTTTACAAAACGTGCAAATGATCTATCATAGGTTTTTTCAACATCATCAGGAAAACAGCAGGCTGGCAATTCATTCATGCTCAAATGAAACGTGATGCATTCACAGCACTTACCCTTTTTTGAACAGGGCTCATAAGTGCAATTGCAATGTTTTAAATTCTCTTTTATATTGCATTCCATTGCACATTATATATAAAAAAAATCTAATGTCAACTGGTCG
>SOIY01000061.1 GCA_004376785.1 Candidatus Stahliibacteriota bacterium
GGGGAGGGTGAATGAATGTCATAGATTTAGGACAAAAAGATTACAAAGAGGTCTGGGATATTCAAAAGATCATTCATCAAAAAAGAGTAGAAAAAGAAATTACTGATACCTTGTTATTTGTAGAACACAACCCGGTCATTACCATGGGTAAGAGTGGAAAGCAGAATAACCTTTTGATACCATTTAAACTCTTGGAGAAAAAAGGCATTGCGTATTATCAGATTGAGCGCGGTGGAGATGTTACATACCATGGTCCGGGTCAGGTTGTGGGGTATCCAATAGTCAATATTAAAGATGGACTAATTGGGATAAGACCTTTTATTGAAAAACTTGAAGATGTGATAATTGCAACACTTGCTGAGTTTGATATAAAAGGAAAAAGGAAAGAAAAGATGATTGGTGTATGGACAGAAACAGGAAAGATCTGCTCGATCGGTGTAGCAGTTAAGAGATGGGTTAGTTTTCACGGCTTTGCACTTAATGTTAATACTGAGTTAAAACACTTTGACCTTATTGTTCCGTGCGGTCTGAAAAATGTGACAATGACATCTATGCAAAAAATCTTGAGTAAAGAAATTTCGTTAGATAGAGTTAAGGAAAGTATCATAAAAAATTTTGGTGTATTGTTTAAGAAAACATTAGAAGAGCGATGTTTAAAAGAGATTATTTAAAAAAACCCGATTGGCTTAAAATAAAGATACCCTCGGGAGATGAATTTAAAGAAGTTTATGACCTTTTAAAAAAGTATAATCTTTCCACAGTGTGTCAGGAAGCACGATGCCCAAATATGCATGAATGCTGGAGTAAAAAAAGTGCCACAATTATGATTCTAGGTAAGATGTGTACGCGTGCCTGTAGATTCTGTGCTGTTGAAACAGGTAATCCATATGGGCAGATTGACCCTGAAGAACCAGAACATGTTGCTGAGGTTATAAAGATATTAGGATTGAAATATGTTGTGATTACCTCGGTTGACCGCGATGACCTGGAGGACTTTGGCAGCAGTCATTATGCTCAGACAATAAAAAGTATTAAAGAAAAAAATCCTAGCACAAAGGTTGAAGCACTAATCCCTGATTTTTCGTTACAAGAAAAATATTTAAAACAAGTTGTACATGCCCAGCCTTTTGTTATTGGCCACAATGTTGAAACTGTTAAAAAACTTACACCTTATATTAGAGACCGCAGATGCGGATATGAAAAATCGCTCAATGTTTTGGGAATAATAAAAAAGATAAATAGTAATATTTATACAAAAAGCGGTTTTATGATTGGACTAGGAGAAGAAAAAGATGAAATTGTTGAAACGCTGAGGGATCTTAAAAATGTAGAGGTTGATGTCGTAACAATTGGACAATATTTACAGCCAACAAAAAAGCATCATTTTGTGCAAAAATACTACACCCCTGAAGAATTTGATGAGTTCAAGAAAATTGGTGAGGACATTGGCATACAACATATACTGAGCGGACCTTTAGTAAGGTCATCCTACCACGCCTCTGAAGTCTTGTAAAACAAGACTTTGATTACAGTGATTAAATAGAGATTACAGCGATATTATTTTTTTCGCATATTCTGTCATTCTGATAATTACCAGAATGACAGAGTGAGTATGGAGTGCAGTGAGTTGGTGTGAATAAACGTAATTAGAATAATCCAGGTCTAAAAAGTGGCAATTGTGTGTGTTTCGCTTGCAGTATTGTAAATGTCCGCAGTATTTTCTTGACAGTTTAGTATTATTCGGTATAATTGATTGGAGAATGTGATGTTAAAGCTTTTAACTAAAATTTTTGGTACAAACATAGAGCGTGAGCTTAAAAACCTCTGGCCAATAGCTGAGGAAATTAACAGTATTTATGAAAAATTACAGGGTGTAGATTTACTAAAACAGACTGAGGATTTTAAAAAGAGGATCAGCCAGGGTGAACCCCTTGATGATATTCTACCTGAAGCATTTGCCTCAGTCAAAGAGGCATGCCGAAGACTCCTTGGGAAAAAATGGTCTGTAGTTGACATTGAAACCGAGTGGAATATGGTGCCTTTTGATGTCCAGTTGATTGGTGCAATTATTTTGCACCAGGGAAAGATCGCTGAGATGAAGACAGGTGAAGGTAAAACGCTCGTTGCCACAATGCCTCTGTATTTAAATGGATTAACTGGAAAGGGTGCGCATCTAATTACAGTGAATGACTATCTTGCGCGCAGGGACCGTGAGTGGATGGGTCCTGTGTATGAGTCTGTCGGTGTAACTGTCGGGGTACTTCAAGGAGGAATGGATAATGAGTCGAAAAAAGAGATGTACAATCGTAATGTTACTTATGGCACTAACAATGAATTCGGTTTTGATTATTTGAGAGATAATATGGTGTGGCGGTTTGAGGATAAGGTGCAAAAACCGCACCATTACGCGATCGTTGACGAGGTGGATAGCATTCTTGTTGATGAGGCACGGACCCCGCTCATTATTTCAGGTCCGGTCGAGCATGAAACAAAATCATATAATGAGTTGAATCCTATTGTTCAACGTTTGTGTTCAGCACAAACTGTGCTGGACAGCAGAAATGTTGTTGAAGCCAAGAAACTACTTGAAGAAGGTAAAGAAAAAGAGGCAGGAATTAAGTTACTTCAGGTACACCGTGCCTCACCTAGAAACAAACAATTATTAAAACTCGAACAAGAAACAGGTATAAAAAAGTTGATAGATACCACAGAACTTAACTATATAAGAGAAAAATCCTTTGCAGAAATTGATAAAGATCTCTATTTTGTTATTGAGGAGAAATCAAACATTATAGACCTGACGGAAAAGGGGTCGCATTTTGTTTCACCAAATAACCCTGAAATGTTTGAATTGCCTGACCTGAGTGAGAAAATCGGTAAAGTTGATAAGGATGATAAATTAACACAAAAAGAAAAGATTTTTGAGAAAGAAAAGGCATATCAGGATTATGCAAAAAAGAGCGAGACCCTGGCTAATCTGCGTTCATTATTAAAGGCTTATAGACTTTTTGAAAAAGATGTTGAATATGTAGTGCAGGATGGTAGGGTAATTATTGTTGATGGTTTTACTGGCAGGTTGATGCCGGGTAGAAGATTTTCTGATGGTTTGCACCAGGCAATTGAAGCAAAGGAAAGTGTCAGGGTTCAGGAAGAGACCCAGACTTTTGCAACGATTACCATCCAGAATTATTTCCGGATGTATGAAAAACTTGCCGGCATGACTGGTACTGCTGCAACTGAAGCGAATGAATTCTGGCAGATATATAAACTGGATGTTGCTGAAATTCCAACTAAAGAGCCGGTTCGAAGGGTCGATTATGAAGATATTGTGTATCGTTCAAGACGCGAGAAATATAATGCGATAATTGATGAAATTGTAAAGTGGTATGAAAAGAAAAGGCCGGTTTTGGTTGGTACTACATCGGTTGATGTATCTGAAATTTTATCAAAACTCCTGCAGCGAAGAGGTGTTCCACATGAAGTTTTGAATGCAAAACATCATCAAAGAGAGGCAGTGATTGTAACGAGTGCAGGCCAGCCCGGTGCCGTGACGATTGCGACAAACATGGCAGGTAGGGGAACTGATATTAAGCTGGGTAAAGGTGTTGTAGAGTGTAGTAAATGTTGTATAAAGTGTTTATTCCATAATTGTTCAGAATGTGAACATGAACTAAAAAAGAAGTGTTTGAAAGAGGTTCCTTGCGGCCTTTATATTATTGGCACTGAAAGGCACGAGGCACGCAGAATTGATAATCAGCTGCGCGGAAGAAGTGGTAGACAGGGTGATCCGGGTTCAACAAAATTTTTCTTATCACTTGAAGACAATTTAATGAGAATCTTTGGTTCAGATAGAGTGGCAGAAATAATGGACAGATTTGGCGGCGAAGAGCAAAAACCGCTTACCCACCCACTCGTAACCAGGGCTATTGCCAATGCTCAAAAAAAGGTTGAGGAGAATCATTTTGAGGTAAGAAAACACCTTTTAGAATATGATGATGTGATGAACAAACAGCGCGAAACCATATACAAAATGAGGGATGCAGTTCTGAAGGGTGAGAATCTAAAAGGCAGGGCAATACAATTGTTCGACGAAGCGATAGAGGATATTCTTTGGAGACACACTGATCCCAAAGTTAATCCTGAAGAGTGGGATTGGGATAGTATTAAAGGTGAATTCAATATGCTTTTTTTAACAAGTGTAGTAATACCAAAGGATAAAATTCCCAAAATGAAGCAGGAAGAATTGCTCGATATGCTTCTTGAAAGGGCAAAAGAAAAATTATCATGGCGCGAACAAGAACTTGGTGAGGATGTTTTAAAGGAACTTTTGAAATTTGTACTTATGCATATAATAGACAGCAAATGGCGTGATCATCTGTATTCTTTGGATGACTTACGGCAAGGCATTAGTTTACGAGCGTATGGGCAGAAAGATCCTTTACTTGAATATAAGCAGGAATCACGCAAAATGTACGAAAATATGTTAGTTGACATTGCAAAAAGTACATCAGGGTTGGTTTTTCGTGCACAGCCTGGTCCAAGGCAGAGTAAGGTTCAAAAAACCAGAGAATACAAACCAAGTGCCGTGGCTAAACCTGGTGGCGCTCCAATAAAACAAAAGACAATCACTGGAGGAAAAAAGGTTGGTAGAAACGATCCCTGTCCTTGTGGTAGTGGTAAAAAATATAAGAAGTGTTGTGGACGGGGTGTAGCATGAAGCCCTATCAAGTTCATCTTTTTAGTGATGAGGATAAAATTCCTGTTTTTCTGCCTCCTGAACCATTTTTTGTACATGAAAATAAGAGATATTTGAACTTTCTGGGTTTTGATTGCTTTTACCTGAAAAATCATGAATATTTAAAAGAAGCCGCAAGGCTTAGTATTGAATCTGGTGGTATTACATCAACTGATGGAAGGATTAGAATAATGGAGGATTTGCAGAGGGTGATGTTGGAAATCAAGCAGGTAGATTCGTTGCTATTGTTCCCGGATGAAATTACCGCACATTTTGCTATGTTTTCTATCTTTGATCCAAAGACAACTTTCTTTGTTGATTATGAAACTTCGTCAAGTATTATCGCCGTGCTACAGCATCGTAATGTTGAATACTACAATCATCACGATCTTGAGCATTTAGAAAAAATTCTTAGAGCCAAAAGTGAGAAGGTAATGGTGATTGATGGTGTATATGAATGGATTGGGAATATAAGTCCAGTAAATGAGCTGATAAAGCGTGCTGAAGATAATGATTGTTTTATTATTGCAAATGAAATGAATTCTTTTGGCTTCCTTGGTCGCAATGGCAGGGGATTTGTTGATCTCTTTAATTTATATAATGTGATAAATATCGAGATGGGTAGTTTTAGTAAATTCTTAGGTGGGTTTGGTTGCTATATTGGTGCCAAAAAATATTTAATCAATAAAATTAGAGAAAATACTGCCAGTGTTTTAGTACCCCTTCCTCAATTTATGCTTTCAGTAAATCTTGCCGGACTGCATATTATTAACATAGAGAAAGAAAGAAAAAAGATACATCAAAAACTCTGGAAGAATAGTAGGTACTTTATTAGCCGCCTCAAGCAAATAGGATTATCAACACTCAGCGAAACGCCGATAGTTGTTGTATCATTTAATAATGATGAAGAAGCAGGGCAGTTTACAAAAAAAATATTTTTTGAGCAGATAATTGTTGCCCAGAATAAAGAACGCATTAGGTTATGTCTTTCAATTGAACATAGCAAAGATGATCTTAATTATTG
>SOIY01000321.1 GCA_004376785.1 Candidatus Stahliibacteriota bacterium
TTCAGACCTATTACTTCATAAACCTCAACAGGTCTACTAATATTTTTCAGATTGACCGGTGGTAATTCTTTGGCATTAATAAGACCCTTGGTTAATTCATAAGTTGACTGACTGATCAGTATCTGGCCTGGCTCTGCTGTATTTTCGAGTCTTGAAGCCAGATTTACTGCTGTCGAAACAACTGTATATTCCATTCTATTTATATTTCCTATATTACCGGCAATCACCTCACCAGTATGGATACCTATTCCGATCTCGAATGATTCAACCTCAGGAATTTTCATCTTTTTACACCACTCTTCTTTTAATCGGCACACTCTCTGTTTCATATCCAGAGCTGCTTTTATAGCCCTCAGCGGGTCATCAGGATGTGCCACAGGAGCGCCAAATATCGCCATAACACAGTCACCAATATACTTATCGAGTGTCCCTTCATTAACAAATACTGCCTCAGTCATGCTGCTCAAAAAATCATTAAGAATTTCAACTGAAACAAGTGTATCAATCTTTTCAGTCAGTGATGTGTAGCCGCGAATATCACAGAAAAGAATCGTTGCTATACAATGCTCGCCACCAAGCGTCAATGCTTCTTCCTGAACCATTATTTTTTCTACTACGGCTGGTGAAAAGAAACGCTGCAGGCGTGCTTTTATTTTTTCCTCCTCTTTTATCTTCTCGTACAGTTGAGCATTTTCAATAGCAATGGCAGCCTGGTTTGCAAATGATCTCATAAATTCAATATCCCCTTCATAAAATTTCTTCTGTGTTACTGAATTATCAAGATAAATCGCTCCTATATTACCTTTATCTTTAGAGATAAGGGGCGCGCAAATAACCGCACCGATTGCATAACTTATTACACTTTCCTGGGTTCTAAACCTTTCATCCTTGGCTGCATCTTCAGTAGTGATTACCTTTCCAGTCTTAAAAGTCTGCCAGGCAATGGTCTGACTGATACCTGTTGTCTTTGTTGGATCAAGTTCACCGCCCATATTTCGCGCCACTTTTACTTTCAGTTTATTCGATGCCTCATCATACAGCATAATGAACCCTCTGCGTGCCCGAAGTATTTTCAATGCAAGATCCATTAAAAGATTAAGTAGAACATTAAGATCAAAAACAAAGTTTAATATCTTACCGACTTCACACAGAGTTGATGCGATCTCCTTTGATTTTTCTGCTGCAATAAGTTTCTCCTGATATAAAGCTAATCCAGTTTTTAATGATGCCAAAGACTTGAAGATATTTTTCTTTTTATCTCCTTTGGAAATTTGATCTTTAATAAACTCAATTTTTTCAGCGAAATCAACTGTTGCACCAATCTTTCGTATAGGTGTTTTGTGTTCTGGAATATGGTCTAATGTCTTCTCGTCGACAAATGTTATTAATGTATTTCCTACCTGAATTTCATCACCGTAATTGAGTTGTATTTCGATTACACTCTCGCCATTCACAAATGTTCCATACCGGCTTTTTCGATCTTTTATAATATATGCCTTACCTTTCTTCTCAATTTCAATGTGTTGTCGGGAGACGAATACATCATCAAGAACAATATCATTATCGTCGCGACGACCCAGGGTAATATGGTCTTTTTCTAATTTTATTACCTGCGTTTCATCGTCTGGTTTATGGATTAAAAATGTTGCCATTTATAGTTATATTTGCGTTAATCCGCCTTTTTAATCCTGAAATTCACTATGGCCAGATACTGATATCATCAAAGTATACTGACGCCGTGTCTGG
>SOIY01000197.1 GCA_004376785.1 Candidatus Stahliibacteriota bacterium
CTGCGTTTTTTAATGGCTTTTCTTCAGTTTCTCTTCTGCTTCCTGGACAGAGATCTTTCCGTTTTCTAAATTATTTACAATAGTATGTCGTTTATTTACCTTTATAAGCTTGATAATGTTTATTAGCCCGATAAGGATTAAAATCAAAGGCCAATCTCTGGACAAAACTAAAACCTGAAGGTTTGTGAGCCAGAAGAAAAATCCAATTAAGATAAGTGTGAATATCCAGATCATTTTTTATTGAATAATTCTTTTATTTTTGCTGGTAAGGTGGTAGTGTCAAAATTGAACAATTTTAACTCATTTATAAATATCTGTTCTTTTGCTTCATTTGATAATCTTGCATTTATAATAAAGTAAGATTTATCTCTTAATCTACAATAGCCGCCACGTCCAAAGAATCTGTCATATTTTACAATAATTGAGATTTTTTTGCAGATATTTTCAAGTTGGGAGAGTAATCCAGTTTTTTTTATTTGCCACCCCCAAACAATTTTGAAAAAACCCCTTTTTTCTTTCCCTGTAGTCTCTCAATACCGACTTTTGCTGCTCGGTTATTCTTATCCCAGTTAAGAGCTTCATAATACGCTTCTAATGCTTCAGACTTCTTGTCTATAAACTCGTATCCTAATCCGAGATTTACGTGCAAAATTGGGTTGAACATTACTTGTTTTATTACTGCTTTAAGTTTCTCAAATCCTTCTTGTTGATATTGTTTAGTGTAAACAAGAGCAAGTCCTAAATAAGAAAGATAAATAGGCTGTGAGTGATAACGACAGGCAATACGTAATAGATTAACAGCCCGCCATGGGTCATTCTGTTTTAAAAAGACGATCGCCCTTTTGAATGCATTTTCTGCTTGGGTTTTCTTAGCTTTATCTTTTGGTTTGGTTCCTGTTTCTATGGATTTATCATATTCGGCTCGTAGTTTATCATCAAAGAGAACTCGGTAGCTCTCAGTAATTTTTGAAAATTGCTCGTTAGCTTTCTTCTTTTCTTCGGGATTCTGAACGTGATCAGGATGATATTTCTGAGCCAGTTTTCTATAGATTCGTTTAATCTCATCTGCAGTAGCATTTGATGATACACCTAATATCGAGTAATATGTTTCCATTTTGTAATTATATAATAATTAAAATTCTTGATTTGTCAATAGTTATTTTTCTTTTTTCTTTAAAATCGTGAAACGAATTTTCCCACAATTCGGGCACAACCACTTCTTTTTTTTATGATGCGTGCCTTTTGTTTCCTTCATTTTATTGTTGCAACGAGGACAGTACATGTCATGCTCAATTACGTTTTTTCTCCAGATTTTTCAGGTTTTTCATTCATCTTATCCTTGAGTTTATTGAGTCTTATTTCCGCATTGTTAAAAGTTTCATCAAGTCCGAGTGTTTTCTCATACATATTGATTGCATCTTCTAATTTATTATCACCCTCATAAGCCAATCCTAAATAGTAATATACTTCAGGATCGTGAGGATTTATTTTCAGCGCCTCACCAAATTTTTTAATTGCATTTTCATACTCTTTATTCAAGAGGTATGATTGCCCTAATTCCAATAAAACTTCAATTTCTCCTTGTTCCATTCTCCTTTCCTTTTTTGTTGAACACTAATAAACATAATATTTTGGTTTTTTTATTTCTTTTGTTTATCTCAAATTTGAAATTCACATTCTCCCAGTCTCCGGGTTTCCTAGCCCCTTTGTTCTCAAATGTCTCCTAATTCCCTGATATCCTGATC
>SOIY01000050.1 GCA_004376785.1 Candidatus Stahliibacteriota bacterium
ACATTATCCAATTTATTTGCAGGATTACAGATTATTATGTCAAAACAATTAGAGGTTGGTGACTATGTAAAACTTGGCTCAGGTGAAAAGGGCTACGTAACAGATATATCGTGGCGCAATACAACAATCAGAGAACTTCCTAATAATTTGATAGTTGTCCCGAATTCTAAATTAGCTAATGCGATTCTTATCAACTACAACCGACCTCAGCGGGAGATGTCAGTAATTGTCCAGGTCGGTGTAAGTTATGATAGCGACCTTGAAAAGGTTGAAAAGATCACCATTGAAGTAGCAAAAGAGGTTATGCAAAAAGTACAGGGTGCTCAATCTGAGTTTGAACCATTTATTCGTTATCACACATTTGCTGACTCCAGTATCAATTTCTCTGTAATCATGCGTGTTAAGGAATTCGTCAACCAGTATTTGATTAAACATGAATTTATAAAAAAACTACACAAACGCTACAACCAGAAAGGAATCAACATTCCATTCCCGATCAGAACAGTACACATGGAAAAACAGAAATGAAATAAAAAGCCCAGGACTTTTTCAAAAATCCTGGGCTTTTGAATCATGATCTTATTTTACAACGAAACCTTCATTTCGATTGGTTGTTCAACTCCTTCATCAGACGTATTATAGTATTCGTATACACGTGAGGAACGTACCTTTGCCTTTATCGGATATTTTGCCTTAATGCTATAAGACAACTGAACCGGTTTAGCAGAAGAGACCTCATCAAGATAGATGATGAGTTGCCGTGGTGTAATTGTATACTTCTGTATCTTCTTATCAACTAGTTCATCCAAGGTTGGTGTCTGCACCTCAAACCCTGGAGGAATACCCAGATCAACCATGACCATCTGTGCAGTACCTGGTCTGTTGAGCTTTATTAAAACATCTACATTCACAATATCATTAATAGAAAGTTTTGTGCGGTCATAATCAACATCAATAACAAATGGTGGTTTTACTGGGCGCGGAAGCGTCGTCCATGGTACATAGTATGCACTGGTAATTTCATACATAAAATTACCTTCACCCTTTACACTGATCTCAATACTATTATTTTTACTGAGATAATCAGTCAAATCAATCTGGTGCATTAAATCAGCATTGTCTTTATCAATTCTCAAATCCTTGATCTTTTTACCATTCATCATCACTGCAACCTGTGCATCAATATCCTCTGCTACACCACCAAGTGCTGCCACAAGTGAACGCAATGCAATAACAGTTCCCTGTGTAGTATACCACATGCCGCGTGCATCCTTAGAACGAATCAGATAAGTCAAAACCTTGCTCACTACATCACTGTATTTGCCTGATTTTATCAAAGCGTAGGCAGCGAGTCCTGTTGCCTCGATATTTGCACCATTACCACGAGAAAAAGTAACTGATGGTATATCTGTTTCCCAGTAAATCGCATCGTCCTTTTCTTTTGCCATACTAATAAGTTTTTTAAGGACCTCCGTTGTGGTCGCACCCTTTGGCTCAACTGCAACAAATGCATTAGCTACAAGAGCAAGTATGTACGAATCTTTTACCGTTTTTAGATTCTTCTTCAGATAAGAGAGTGCCCTTGATACTTCTGTTCCCCTGTCACCAATATCACCTAAAGCCCAACAAATATACGCAGTAGGCAAGATTTCACTCTTCTGGATTTTTGCCCAGGATTCAGCATGCAGGTACTGTTTATCTGGAGACCAAGAACCATTTTTATTCTGCTGGTTCTTTAACCATTGTACAGTGCGCTCAATTATTCTTTCATCAATCTCATAGACCTTTGCCATATCATTAAATTGCATTAACCCGTATGCAGTTAATATCCTGTTTGCCGGAGCATCACCAAACCACGAAAAACCACCGCCTTTAACCTCAAAGGACAACAGCCTCTGATAACCAAGACTGATATACTCTTCTGCAGTCATCTCAGCCTCTGGTTTAACCTGCTCGGTCTGTCTTAAATAATCGAGTATCAGGATATTCGGATAGGTAACTGAGGTCGTCTGTTCAAAACAACCAAAAGGCACACCAAAGAGCTTATCAAGACCTTCTACGACCTGTGAGTAAATACCAGGGAATATCTTCAGGATGAGTGAATTGGCATCCTTTATTGCATTCTGAGGAAAGGAAATCTTCTTTGTAACAGTACCCTCAAGCCTGTCGGAAATGATATTTTCGAATCTCCTACCATCAGGCAATACTGCAATCATCCTTTTTATTGCATCTGATTTTACCTCACCATATGCCCTTACCAGTATTGAGTAATAACCGATCTTTTTGACCTTTATAGGAAAATAGACAACTGAAACTTCATCTTTTTTAAGGGATTTTTTAATCTCGCTCTTTTCTAAAATATCGAACCATTCTTCTTCTTGCAGGACAAGTCTAATCTCCTGTTCTCTTGGCAGATAATTATAGATCGCAACAGGTATTGATATTTCATCGCCCTCAGTCAGTGCCACAGGAAGATCAATATCCACAAAGAATTCCTGGAATACCTTGAGCTGGGACAGGATAGAACCCAGTTCTCCTTTTTGTGAAGATGCAAATGCAGTTATGCGCCACGTAGTAATGGCATCAGGCATGGTTACTGACATTCTCGCCTCACCTTTTGCATCTGTTATCAATGCCGGCTCAAACACGAATGTTTCTGGGAAAAATTCACGGATACGCGGTTCACCAGGTTTTTTAATCCCAGGTTTTTTGCCTGTTTCTGTTCTCACTACACCTGCCTTTTTCATTTCCGCAATTCCTGCAACCGGAACCATGGGGCGTGCTAAAGCACGATCTGCTGCCTGTTCAAGCATCATTCCCTTTTCCAAGTGCAATGCCCATTCATTAATATCATCTTCATCATCAAAAACACCGTTTGGGCCAGCAGATAAAATATTAAACCAGGATATGTAATCACCACTTGTAGTAAAACGATACTTTCTTGCCCATGGGTCGAGCAAATCAGATTCTTTCAATAACCCTTCCTCTACTAATACATCTAAACCATGCTCGCTCCTTGGATATTGATTATGTTTTGCATAATACTGATTAATTGCCGAGTAGATTTTATCTCTAGTTCTTATTAATCTATTGTAATAAGCTGTCTTTATTTTATCGTCTACTTCCTGAGGTGTTGTATAATTAACTGAAAATGGCTCTTTGGGCGTCAGGGTTGAGAACATAACATTCTCTGCACGTGGCTCAATACCAGGTTTCCTTACGATCTCTGTCGGTTCAAATCCATGAATCTCATAGCGTGGTTTTAATATCTCTTTTTCAAGAGTAAAATAAACCTTTTCTAAACCTGGATGTAGTTCAGAAACTGCAAAGACCGCCTCATCAACAATTGCTATGCATAAAGCTGCTACCTTTGGTTTTCCATCTTTGCCAGTAACTGTAAATAGAATCTCGCCATCTTCACCAGGCAGATATTCATCTTTATTACCCTTCACACCAATGAATAAATCGTCAGCAGAATGTACATAACAGAACCTTGTATCCCTGACAATATCACTGCCTGGCGTCACAATATAGGCATGAAGCCAGATCGATCCAGAAATGTCCGGAGAAAGATTCAATTTGTAATTACCTTTACCATTATGAATATTAACCGATTTTGTAAGAACGGTCTGATTATCCTTTATTATATCAAGATAAACCCTGCCACTCCTTTTTGTAGTTAAAAACTGCAAATCGATATTGTCTCCGACCTTATATATACCGCGTGCCATTCTCATTATTATCTGGTCACGGTCAATATCCATTGAAAATTCCTTTTTTATCTGTGCTGTCTCACCTTTTTCATCTTTTGCCTCAACAAGTATCTCAGACCTTGAATCTTTAGGTGTATACAGAAATTCGGCTATGCCATAATCATCTGTTTTGGCTTTCATCTTCTTACCATCAATTTGCATATCTATTTGTGCTACACAAGGGGTACCATCAGGGTAATTGGCAAGAACATAAATTCGGTTTTCAAGATTGGGTCTTAGTGCACCTCCCTCAGGTACTATTGAAAGACCTATCACATCCTGGACAATCTTCTTTTTCTGAGATATCTTCTCGCTGTGGTTTGCTTTATCAATGACCTCGATATCGAGCCGAATAAATGCATCGCCCTTTTCTAATGGTTCACCAACAAAATAATCAGGCAGTGTATAGTCAAAATGATACATACCGTTTTTGTCGCATTTGCCTTCAATCACAGCTTCTTTTTGAAAACCAATATCATATTTATAAGTAGTAATCTTGACCTTACCATAGGCAACTGGTTTTCCAAAGAAGTACTGAACATCAATATCCCCTGTCATGTGTTCTCCAGGCAAGTAGAACTCTTTTTCTGTTTTCAATGTGATTTTGAACTTTGGAAGTACATACTTCTCTACTTTCACTGTCTTTTCAATCTTCTCTCCTGCCAGTATTGCCCTTATTGTATAATCACCAAAATTGACCTCATCAGCGAGCAGAAACTCGATATATGCTGTGCCAAAATCATCAGTTTTTAATAGTTTTTTAAATACTTTATTACCTTTACTATCCTCGATTTCAAAAGTGAGATCATCGCCCTCTACTGCACAAAGCTCTGGTTTGCGTAATGAGAGTGTACGAATATGTATTCTCTGACCTGGTTGATAAATTGGTTTATCAGTAACAAGATAAGTAAGATTACCGCTCAATAATTTTATGCTTGTATCATATTCGTCCCTGCCAATATCTGATGCAATCTCAAAATGCAGATCCGCATTTTCAATATCATCAGAAAGACTAAAATCTGTCTTGCATGTTCCTGATCTATCTGTTACTCCATTAAAAACCTCTTTTTCTGCTCCCTTCATCTTAAGAGTAATCTTCACTTTAGCATCTTTAATAGGTTCGTTAGTCTTCTGATTCTGAACAAGGATACGATAATGAATCGGTGTCCCTTTGATGAATTCATTCTGACCAAGAATTTTTACAACCATCCTATCCTGGAGTTGATAAAGTGAATAAATCTGCATTTCACTTTTAAATGTTACCTTAACACGCAACAGATCATAATCATCCACCTTCTCTTTTATTTTTACCTTTATCGGCAGTGAAAAGTAATCTTTATTAATGAAAACAAACCGATATGCACTGCCAACAACATTATCCTCCATGTCAAGTATATCAACCTGACATTTACCTAATCTTCCTTTCATATCCACAATTGGGATATTTAGATTCAATGCATCACTTGAGCTAAAAAGCGTAAATCCAGAAACCAAACCAAGCGACACTATTATTAAACCAATCAAAAAGGTCTTGTTCATTTTTCCTCCTTCATTCTTCTATACAATCTATATAAAAGAATATTCCATGCACCTGTCCACGTTATACAGAACAAGGCAGCCCGCGATTATTTTTTTTCTTTGGTTTTAGGACTACTTTTTTTGGGGTAATTACTTTAGACTGTTTATGTGCTTTAAGAGACGCGATTTATAACGAGCCGCGGTATTCTTTTTAATAAGACCATCCTGAATTGACTTGTCGATTATCGCCTGAACTTCAGGATAAGACTTTAACGCCGCTTTTTTTGTCTTGATCTTATTAATCTTTTTAATTGCGCTCTTCAATTTCCTTTTTTTAATAAAATTAGTCTTACGGCGCCGCGCCGACTTTCTAATGTTCTTTAAAACACTTCTCGATTTTTTCATAGGCTATTATATTCAAAATAAACAAAGAGTCAAGAGATTAAAA
>SOIY01000167.1 GCA_004376785.1 Candidatus Stahliibacteriota bacterium
TATGCTTGGGGAAATCATTTTGGAGAGAAATACGCTAATTATCGCCGGGAAGAAGATTTTGAAGAGGGAGTGAAAAAGTATACAGAAGCTCTCAAGGTCGACCCGGATTATGCCTTAGCCTATCGGGGTCTTGGCGATATTTACCAATTGCATTTTGTCTTCTCTCCCCACGACAACTGGAAAAGTTATGACTTGATGAATAAAAATTATGAGTTGGCTTACCAAATAAACCCGAATTTAGCAGAAGCAAACCTCGGCCTTGGATGGGCTTACTTTTTTAAAGAGGATTTGGACAAATCTTATGATTTTTTTAAGAGAGCCTTCGAGTTAGATCCCAATAACCCATCTATTAATTTTGACTTGGGATCTTTTCTGAGGAGCATCGGATTGTACTCACAGGCTATTCAATATTATTCTAGGTCGATCGAGCTTGATCCTTTATACATGACAACTTATGAATTGATCGCTGATTGTTATATCCGCATCGGAGAATTTAGCAAAGTCGCAGATTGTGTAAATAAAGCATTAGATATAGAAGAAGATGATTACTCTTTCTATCTTGTGCATGCTGAAGCGCTTATTATGATGAAAAAATACGACGAGGCGGGAGAAAAAATAGCCCACGCAGAGAAACTCAACCCCGAAAGCCCTTATGTCAGATATTATCGCGCTTGGATATTTGCAGCAAAAGAAGAGAAAGAGAAAGCACTGAACTTGATTGAAGGAAGAGCCGTGTATCGTTCTGAGGTTACAAGAATTTATTCTCTTTTAGGAATGAAAGATGAGGCCATTGAGAATATAAAAGAGGGGATAGATATAGGATTTCGAGAAGCACAAGAATATCTTTATACATATCTAGTTTTAATAAATAATCCGAGTTATGAAAGCCTGAAAGATGATCCCCGTTTCAAGGAAATAGTAGAGAGTGAAAAGAAGAAATATGATGAAAGGCTAAAGCGGTATGGTCAATTCTGACAATTGGAGAATATGAGTAATACTCATTTTTTTTATAAACGATTCTAGTGGGCGGCTAGGTTCTCTCTAGAAAAACTAAAAAGAGAGGTTAAGAAACGCACGGACAAAATAAGGAGGGGGAATAATTAATTTTATTTGCTCGGAAAACTCAACTATCATTCCCTGATTTTTTCATAAACGGAAATGATAGATAAAATATATCTAATTAATTAATCAAAAAAGGAGGTTTTAAATGAAAAGAATTATTGCCATTTCAATTTGCCTAGTTTTTGTGTTATCCGCTAGTACGATTCTTCTTGCTCCGGAAAAAATGGAAAAAAGATTGACACTTGAAGAATTTGAAAAAAAGGTTTTAACTCGCATTGAGAACCGAAATGCGAAACTTGAAAGTCTTTTTGTAAAACATGAATATGATATGATGGCCGCAGAATTCACACGTTATGCAACAATTAAGACACATGAAAAAGATGTTGTTAATGGACAAGATAGCGCAGAATATTGGAGATCTTTGGGTGAGGAGTTGAAAGCGACTGATTTACGTTTCAAATTGAAGTCTTTTTATGGATGGAAATTAATGTTAAACGACCCGCCTTGTCCTGAAGAAACAGATTTTGTAATTTTTGAAATTACCAAGTTCTCCTTCAAAGGTGGATCGGAAGGTGAGGAAGGATCGGGGTATAGACATAGGGTAAAATGTATTGAAGATTGATAATATACTGAAAAATTGAACAAGTAGTTTATTAAAAAAAAGCTCAA